>NZ_QRLE01000005.1:2574-130771 GCF_003473055.1 Collinsella sp. AM13-34
TAATCCCTGGGTTCTGGGTTCGAATCCCGGAGGGCCCACCAGAGAGTTTTAAGGCCGGGCATTACGCCTGGCCTTTTTGTTATTGGCGCTGCGGACTAGCTTTGCCATCCACAGACGTAAAGTTATTAACATTCATATTCATGATTAACAATGGATATGTAGCCAAGATGCTGCCCAGCCAACAGATGTGTAAATCGATTGATATGAAAAAAGGCCACAACTTGCGTTGGAGCCTCATTCAATGCTCGGGTGGAGACGAGGGGGATCGAACCCCTGACCTCTTGACTGCCAGTCAAGCGCTCTCCCAGCTGAGCTACGCCCCCGTGCGAAGAAGTACTATACGTGAACTCCCCAGCCGATGCAAGGACAATTTTGAACAATTTTGCGGCGCGTGGAACGGGTGTGGGGCCGAAAGGACCCACGATGCCCCATCCATCCTGTCGCTTCAAAAACAGACCGGTTTACTACGCTGATTCCCGGATTTCCGACCTCTCGCTTACTTTCGCATAACGGGCAGGCTATCTACCTGCGGTTTTACGAGCGGCGAATTCGATGTGCTCAGCCACCCTCAATCCAACGTAGTAAACCGGCATGGTTTTAAAATGGCACTTAATTACTAACAGCATATAAAGTATTAAAATTGCTCACATTGAAATTATTACTTACCAATACCAAGCCAATTGCACAGAACGTTGGCCCGCAATCTGGTTTCAGCGCATCTCATCGCCTCGGTTTTTGGTTTGTAGCACAACTCCAATCGCTCACACACACTGTGAATGATGGCATCAAGCTGATCGTGATCATTGAGCATGTCATGGGTTACAAGAAATACGTCGTATCCCATGCTTTGCAATGCTGTCATTCGGGTGGCATCGTGGTCAAGCACAGCGCCCGATCCATGAATAACCTCACCTTGAAGTTCGATAATCAAGGCCTTCATTGTTATTGGGTTTACGATGACGATATCGCCGTAACAGATTTTCTGACCTGCGATTTTCCGAGCTGAATTCGACAGCGGTGTTAGGTCGTTGACGAATATGTTTTTAAACTCCGCTCCGCCGGCACGCCTCGGATGACTTAGCAACATGATTCCAGCAACTTCTAGCGGGGATGCAGCAATACCCATTACCTGCTGTGCGGCTTCGCAGAATTGCTTTCCCCACATCTCGCCCTAAACCTTCGCCGAAAATCTATGTAATTCTTCTATTTCAATAAGAGGCTTTCTCATCCAAAGCGATGTGCCCTTTCTGTTAGTTTTATTTCCGGATCCGTCAGCCCGCTGCCCACTTTGATCATTCTCGCTGTCCTTCTGGTGCACCCGAGCGTAGACTCGCTTCCATGGGGCCTCGTCTTGGGTTTCGTCTAGTTCAAACAGACTTTCTGTGGTGTAATGCTCTTCTTCTGATTTTGCCCGCTCAAGTGCCATGTCAACCGCGGGCGATGGTTTAAAAACCGAGAACCATCCGCAAAATTCGTACATAGCCAGAACCAGATCGCATGAAGAAACGCTTCGAGTCATGGTGAATAGCGTATTAAGAGGGTCTGTGACGCTAAAGCCCATGCCCGTGTCGATGGAAACCTTCTCCGTATAGGCGTTGTTCCATCGGATGGTCCGTCTTGTCTTGGAATGCAGGTTGCTTCGTGTTGATGCTGCTGTGATGACTGGCGTCTTGAGAACTTCGGTTACAAAAGGGGCTTGGGATAGAGCTCGCCAGCCATCTTCGGAGCTAGGTAAGTGCGGGTAGAGGTCTCGCACCTGCGGTGGGCAGCGCCAATAGCGGAATGCAGTGTTTGCGCAGACGATTTCGTCCATTTGCGCCTCCCCTGGTTACGGCCTCGGGCCGTGCGGATTGCGGGCATGGCCGATTATCTACTGGGGCATCATGCGGGTAAGTACGGGAAGCTGACCAAACGCTGACCAAAAGCTTGACGCAATCCGTTGAAAAGCCGCCATAGGCATGAACGCGCTGGTACAAGCTGTGAGCCAGTGGTCTCTGTCTCCACAATTGCACATAGATTACGCAGGGAATTCAATGAATAAACGCAGACGCATTTTGCAAAACGCGCAATGACGACACCTAAGGTGAACTGCGTAACATATAACGCCTTAGGTAACTTCGCTTCGATTTTGGTGTCATAAAGAAAAAGGCCAGAGGCTTAACACCACTGACCTGCGCTTTAGATGGTGGGCGATACAAGATTCGAACTTGTGACCCCATCCGTGTGAAGGATATGCTCTACCCCTGAGCCAATCGCCCGTCGCCTTTCGGCAAAAGAGATACTAACATAGCCGCGCGAGGTTTTCCAAGAACTTTTTGCCCTCGATTTTAAATTCGTGCGCGTAAGTCAAGCCAAAGCAGTCAAGTCACCCAACAAACCAGCAGGTAAAATACCCATCGCGGATGCGATAAATTACGCGAATGCCATCAGTGCGAAACTTAAGTTCCCTACAACCTGCAAGAAGACCCGAAAGCGGCTTGCCAATTTCATCGGCCCGAAGTGCAAGACGCGCAATACCTTTGTCCACCATAGCGCGAACCGAGCCATCGAGTGACAGATACTCTTTCTCGGCAGTCTTGTCGTAAAACTCAACCTTAAACCTAGCCACGCTCACTCGAACAGCTCTTCGTCGGAAATGGGATCGGTTGCCTCGGCTTCTAGCATGGCCTCGAACCTCTCACGTCCCACGGTATCGGAGAACGGAATGCCCTTGCGATTCGAATCAGCGTCGCTCTGCGCGAGCCTTGCAGCGGCTATAGCGTGCAGGCGCTCCTCTCGGAGCTGTTCGAGTTCGACCGCCATCGCTTCGAACTCGTCGAAGCCAACGATAACAGTATCGATGCCATCGTTCCTGTCTGAGACAAATTGCGGTTCTCTTCGAGCGCGACGTCTCGCTTCGCCAAAATTTTTGCTTGCCTGCGTCGAAGTCAGCACCTGTTCGCGTCCGAAAACGAGTTTATTGTCTATCACGGCAACCATAGCAACCTCCTTTAAAATCTGTCTCTAATACGTATTATAGTTTCATTTAAATACGTACGTAAAGGAAAGTTAAACAGCAATATTCTTGCTATTGAATGTTTCGGATGAACAGGGTTTCGAATCGTACTCCAGAGCAACCGGTTGCCTGACAGGGTCTTCGATGGCGCAGTTTAGGGTCTTTGCGAGCGCCAATGCCGAAGAGACCGAGGCACGGCGTAGGTCGAGTCGGATCTGCTCGTAGACCTGTATAGCGCGAAGTAAACCCCCGATTGGGTGGCGAGCTATTTTTGCGTTAGACCGGCTGGGCTTTCCCGTGGCTATCAACGCATCCCCATCGCGGATGGCCTTTAGGCTCTCAACGTTGAGTACATCGGGAGGATCAGATAGCAGGATGATATTCGCAAACTCATCGTCCCGCACATGTTGCTTCATAGATGCGCACCTCATCTTGATCGATGCTTTGGCGGAAAGCCGGGCGCATGTGCTCTGGTGGGTTGGTGACGATATCAACCTTTCGTCCAAGTTCCTTCTCGAGCTCATGGGAGAGTTCGTAAAGCGTGCCGAACGTCATGGTGTTGCCGCAGATTAGGCGCAAGTCAATATCGCTATCGGGCGTTTGCTCGCCTCGGGCAAACGAGCCAAATAAATATGCTTCGCTGACGTCGTATTGAGCCAGCACGCGGGAGGCGGCGGTGGATATGTCGGAAGGCGAAATCATGGGATATTTTCCGTTCAACAGTAGAGCGTCAGGGGGCCAGTGCCGATACCGCGGGTCCGGCTTTTTGCCGTTCTGCAAGCTCGAAGATAAACGGAGCGTTTGATCTAACGAACTCGGTCAAAAAATCTAGATCGTCAGTAGAAAAACCTTCGACATTGAACCAATTAACCGCAGGCAAGAAGCATTCCGCATGGTCAAAGCCAGGGCCAACCGGACGCTCGACGGCTACGCGAACGGTCCCGTCATCTCGTTTTTCTGAGTAGGCAAGCTGAGAGCCGTCATCTAGCTGAACATAGCTCAAAAGCATTGCTACCTCGTTTACAACTTTTTGAGTTTAAAGCCTTGTTCACGGTCACCGTCGTTTTGGCCGTTGTCGTGGTCGTCTTTAACGTGGAGGCCGCGGGCTTCACTGCAGGATCCGCACCGGGTTGTGCCGCAGCAGGGACGGTAAAACCGGCAGGCTCACCCGTCCCACCGACAGGCACGTCGTTCCCGTCGGTCTCCCCCGCCGGCGTCGTGGCACCCTCGGGTTCAATCAACACATGCGCAGCCGGCAGGTGTCACAAACTACGCGAACACAAGCGATCCGCTCGTGCACGCGACTCCGCTATCGGCACCGATCGCATCAAGCCACGAGACATCGACGGAAAGTCGGCAGCCGGCCGTGCCATCGCCAAGACCTGCGTCCTACAGACACACACCATAAACGCGCACGCCCACTCCGGGGCCGGCGCCGATGGCCTCGCCCGCGTAGCCGTTAAGCTCCAGGTGGTCGGCATCGGTCCAGGCCCAGCCGGGGCCCGACACGCCCGGCTCGTAGTACGTCGCGCCCGCGATGATGAGGCTCTCCGCGCCCGCTGCATAAGAAGGCCCGCCCAGCAAAACGCATAGGCAGGTAATCGTCATTGTGCAGCTACATATCCAACAAGATTGAACAAATTGGATGCCATTAGGTTGAAATCCGAATGGTTTTGGTGGTTTCGATATTAAGGGAATTATCGGAACAGCTCATCATGGCTGCCAGTGCGTTCAAAGAAAGCTACCTCTTCGTTTGATGACCATATGACAAGCCAGTCGCCCGAGTTTGCTACGTGACATTCGTTTCGCCCTGCCCAGTTGCCGCTTAGCCGGTGCATATTATGACGTCGCTTTAATATGTCCATTGACTCAGGTGTATTCTGTAGCACCAGGTCAATTAGCTTTTGAAGCTCAGATAAATCCCATTTACGGCGCTTTGCTTTTTTCTTTAAATCGCGGGAGAAGGCTGCAGAGAACTCTGCGGTTAACGTGCTCATTGTGCCATCGCAGCAGCGATCAGATCGGCGCCATTGTCAAACCGTCCTTTTTTGCCAGATGCAAGAAAAGCGTCCCCCTCGCGAATGGCCTCAAGGCTTTCGGCACTGGGCTCCTCAGGGGCAAAAGTCAACGGGATGCGATGGGTGTTGACCATTTGCTTGAAGAAAGCGCGAGTCACGGACGACAAATCAAGTCCATAGTAATCAGCAACTTCCGCCGCCTCGCGTTTGAGGTCGTCGTCAACCCTGATGGTTAATGTTGAGCTTGCCATTTTTAGACCTTCCAATCGCGTGAGTGTAACCTTATTATACTGCATATACAATAGTAGACTATGTAATTACAAGTAATTACATAGTCAATTAAGTGGTATGGCACGTCATACATTGCATGCACGAAAAAGGCAACGCTCCCTATCCGGAAATGTTGCCCTTAAAGCTTCAACAGAGGTCTTGTATTGCAGCTAGGTGCGTCGCGCAGTCTCAGCAGCGATATGTGGCACCAAAAAGCACCAACCCCAGCAGGAATAACGATAAAGATGCAGCGATCCAGTTGCTGTCGCCGGTTTTGGGGAGCGCCGAAGTGGTCGCGGTGGCAGCCTTGGGCTTGGTTGTCTTGGCGACCGTGGTCTTGGTTACTGTCTTTGTTGTCTTGGTTGGCGTGGCCGCGGGTTTCAGAGAGGGATTTGCCGTGGGGCCTGTGGTGGGCTCTCCGGCAGTGGGGCTAGCATCGGTGGGTGACTTTTTCGCGCTATCGCCAGTCACCTCGCCCCTGTCGGTCTCCCCCGCCGGAGGCGTGGCGACATCGGGCTCAACCACCACGTGCGGTGTCACCGCACCAGAGGCATCCAACACGCCACCAGCACCAAAGACCCCGCCAGCAGGCGCCACAAAGCGCGCAGACACAAGCGACCCGCCCAAGCACGCAACGCCGCCATCGGCGCCGGCCGCATCAAGCCACGAGGCGTCGACGGAAAGCCGACAGCCGGCCGCGCCAGCGCCAAGGCCCGCCTCCTGCAGATACACGCCATAGGCACGCACACCCACTCCGGACCCGGCGCCAGCGGCAACGACGCGTCCGCCGCCGCGCACGGCCATGTCGCCTGCGATCACGCCGGCAACCGCCTCGTCCGTAATATCGGCCCCGTCCGTCCGGGCATCGACGGTGCAGCCGTCCACCACGAGCGCCTGCGAGACGTGGATTCCGCACTGCGAGCCCGTCGCCGTCAGGGTCCCGGTACCGCGAAGCGTCAGGTTGCCCCACACCTCCATGCCGCACAGCGTGATGTCCGCATCGGGCGCATGCGACTCCGTCACGGAGTTTTGCCCGGCAAGCGTCAGCACCAGGTCGCCCTCGGCGCCGATGGCCTCGCCCGCGTAGCCGTTAAGCTCCAGGTGGTCGGCATCGGTCCAGGCCCAACCTGGGCCTGACACGCCCGGCTCGTAGTACGTCGCGCCCGTGATGATGAGGCTCTCCGCGCCCGCGGCATAAGAAGGCCCGCCCAGCAAAACGCATAGGCAGGCCATGGCAGCGATCGCAATGTGATGACGGCTGGCGTGGGACTCGGCAGCAAACATACCCGCTCCGATCTTCGAAGGAGCCAATAGAATGTGCACCAGAAAATGCCCTGGTAGCAGCAAGTATTAGTCTAGCGAGATCAATGCGGGGGCAAAGAAAAATCGCGTGGGCAATGTTCACAATTAGGTGTAAATCGTTTTGCCAATCGGTGAAAGGAGGGATCAACGGATTAGATATCCATCTTATTAAAGTCGATGGAATATCCCATGGACTTGAGTTCTTTCAAGAGGCCGAACTCCCAACTGTCTGTTCCGGTATAAACGACGCCCTGTAGATCGGAGGGAATCTCGATACCTTTGTCAACAAGAATTGCAACGTTTTCCCTGCCAAGCCGACCAATAAAGTATCCGGCTTCAAATACAACATTTTGTCTAGCCCTGGGCTTTTCCGACTGTTCTGCCTGGGCTCTTCCTTCGTCGTCCGCCGTAAAAAGGCATACCGCTCCTGCTGCATCGCCTTCAATTTCCAGCTTTTCGATGATTGTCTTGCCCTGATTTGACTGCTCGTTTAGGACAACCGCCGTCAGGCCCTGCCTTTCGATGATTCTCGCGACCCTTTCTCTAAGCTCTCCGTTGTGACCATGAACGATAAATACCTTCGAATAATCTCCAACATTTGCAGTCGATCCGGTTTCCCCTTCGTCTGAAAACTCATCAAGGTATGTCTCCAGCACAGCTTTTGCACTGCGCAGGCCGTCCGCACAGGCTTCAACGAAAGCCGAGTCGGGCGTACCGGAGGTGAAGAAAGACAACGAGTAGCTGATTTTGTTAAAGCTTTTAAATTCGTAGCTGTCTTTTCCAAATCGCCTAATTAAAAGCCTGTCCGCCCTTGTCTTCCATGCTTTAAAGTCAGGCGAACTAGAGCTGATGTATTTCTTTGAAAGTTCGTCTGCTGTTTCGCACAACTGCTGCAAAATTTCAAAATCAGACATTAAGCCTTCTTTCTATAACCAATAACGGAGCTAAGAAGCATCTTATTCCAATGAGCGGCCAAATCTCTTTACTGTTTCCTCGGTGCCCCTATCGGAGATGGACTTGCCCAGTGCGAACTCAATAGCGTCCAGCAAAGCCATGACGCGAGCTTTGAAATAGGCATCAAAGTCATCATTAATGAACGCATCCCAGTCAATGAGATTCGATTCGATGACGGAGTTCACAGTGTTCGATGTCAGCTTTCTTAACGAATTTCGCTGAGTAGACGCTGGGGGCCGCGCCTCCAATTTCTGTGCCCGAATAGGAGTACGAGCACGTCGGTCAAGATGCATTCGGTGGTCAACATGGCGGGATCTATCTGCGAGCGGAAAACAAGCGGCGCTGCTAATGGTAGCGCCGCTCGCATCATCAAAGAAGAATCGTTATCGATTGTCCCTGGGACTTTTCGTTCAAAACCAGAGCATGTCGACTACTGCTTATCGAAGTACATCCACCCTACAGGCTGCATTAGATCGTAATAATCGACGGGCGTTTTGAAGCGAATCCTGCCCAAATAACCACGCTTTTCAGCAACCAACTGCATCTGTCTGCGTCACGGCAAACTCTTTGAATTGGCGTTGCGGCAAGTTTGTCTTAAGAAAATAAGGCTGTTAAGACAAACCCATTTTGACGTTTACGTAACGTCGACCATCGATCAAGCCGTATTATTCGGAGTTAGAATTATCGCCCCACGACGCTGAGCCGGTGACCATCCAGTGACTTTTGACAACAAAATAGACATCGCCAATCTGATTGTCCAAGCATTCATCGGATTCTTTACCTTGGGGACCTTGATTGCCGCATTGCGGCAAAGCAGCCAGAACAAAAGGAACAGGGAGGACGACATCAAGCGGTATCAGCCATCCCGCATATCGGCATGGTACGAAGGGGGTCGAAACCGAACCGATCAGCCCAAGGACAATCGATTCGTCTGGCAGTTAGTCGTGCTTCGAAACGAAAGCGAGTCCCCCGTCTACGACGTAATCGTCACCTGTGTCGGGATTAGCGGAGCCGGCCCCTCTTTCAAAGGAGAGGACAACCGTCCCGCTTTTCCCGACCGCGTCTGCGTCGGCACGCTTCCTCCTGGAGCATGGTACACATGGCTCCCGACGGAAGGGCACGGAATGGGAGTACGCACGGCACCCGAAACGGCTTTCACCGACGCAAACGGAACTTCGTGGGTTCGGCGAGGCAACGGAAGTCTCGAGGAGATCCCTATGGAGCCGACCTCGTTCTACAGGCTGCCCCTCCCCTTGACCTGGTACGGATGCAAGAAGCTGACCGAGTAGCCCCTTGGCATCGTCGCTTTAAGCATTGGGTTTTCCGGACTGAGACGCGAACTTTCCCGGCCGTTCCGGATAACGGGAAAGTCAGAATCATTCGGGTTTGCGGGGCGGGAACGCGAGAGCGACTCCGCCCTTATTTTTCGATACACCCATAAATTGAAGCGAGATCGGCATCATCATCTCGAAGCACTTACTCACAGATCCATATGGTAAAGGTAGCAATTCACTACCTTTTATGCATAAATTACAGGTATCTTAATTAAGCTGTTAAAAAATAATCAACAGCTGTTCTGATTAACCGGCTAATACAACCATGATTCCAACCACTGGTTTTACAAACGATAAAGACCAGCTTCCAACCACTTATTTACCATTCTCGACAAGATAATCGAAGTCAATAAGTTGAAGTTGCTCTACGAACTTCTCCAAATACGAGACGACTTCCTCGTCGTTCACGAATAGCGGCCTGTCCTGCGTCAGTCCGCCTGATTTGTCCTGCGGATAGCGGAGACTGATGCCGTTGTCATCGATGTCGGCAATGGCATTTACAAAAGCACCCATGTTCTTGATGGTTCTATTGTCTTCACGGCACTTTTGCTTCGGAAACCTCGAGAGCAAGGAATTCCACAGGTTTCTAAGGCTGTGGTCTTTCTTAGGCTTAGCCCCACATTTTTTTATCGCCCTCTTGATTGAAAGCTCAATACAGTGCCTTGTGAGGAACATCACCGGAATCGCGTAGGAATGCTCCAGGAACACATACATGCCCGGCCTGTCGGTCGCTCTCCTCCCGGCGGCCGCAAGCTCCTTGGCGGCATTGAGGAAGGATTTAATGAATTCATCGTCGAACCTGTCGGCTTTAAGTTCGTCTTTCACTAGGGCAGACGAGTCCAACAGCGTGAAATACCTTAAAGTGGGGTCATCAAGGCCATCCATCTGAGGCTTCATGACCTGTTGATCCTTGTATTTAGGGAAAACATGGTCATTGAACATGCTATCCATCAGAGAATCTCTCCTGTCTTCGCGTCCATCCTCGCCCCCGACCTCGGGTTGGTGAAATCGTATACGGCCTCGCTATCATGGTCGGGCTCGATCACGAACAGCGGCCCGACACGAGCACGTCGGCCAAGATGCGTTCGGTGGTCAACATGACGGGGCCTATCTGCGTACGGAACATAAAAGAAGCGGCGCTGCCAATAGTAGCGCCGCTTGCATCATCAAAGAAGAATCGTTATCGATCGTCTCTGGGTCTTTTCGTTCAAAACCAGAGCGTGTCGATTACCATTCATCGAAGTCCATCCACTCTACAGGCAGCATCAGACCGTAATAATCGACGGGCGTTTTGAATCGAATCCTGCCCAAATGACCGTCGCTCTTCCGCACCCAACTGTGTCCGTAGCGATCGGTGAAAGCCACCTCGCAGCCGAGGGTCTTATGCATCGAGCAATCGAGATGCCCGATGCACCTCACGGTTTTGCCCGGAGCAACGGACGAGAGTAGAACTCTGCCGCCACACCCCTCGACGTCCCTCCCGTCTTGAGGCCCGGCACCTTGGACGAGCACGGCAGTGAGGATAACTTGGTAAACGATGTCGTTGCTATTGTTCATCACTTCTAGGCCGAACTGCGGCGCTAAATCAACCCTGCACCTGCCAACCGTGGCCGTCTCCCTCTCAGGCATCCTGACCACACGGGCACAGATGGCCGACGCCTGGCTCCGCGCGGCTGCCCGGCGGCCCCGTACCAGCGAGACAATCCACTGGAGGAGTGTGAGCGCCAAAGATAGGAAAGCAACAACCGTGCCGAAATCGATTTGACCATTGAAGCTAATTATAACGCCATCCGGGTTCATTTGGTTAACCCATCCGCCAGTGCCGCCGCCTCAAGGAGAGGCTTCAAGTCGTCGGGCTCCACTTGGCGAACGGCTCGCTTCTCCCGTCGCACATCCCGCATTCTGGCCGCAGGCCTCCCGTGAATCCATGGGTAAAAGAGCACGCGGTAGCGCTCGTAAAACCCTTCTCCAGGCATATCATCATCGGAGCGCACGATATCACAGTCTCCTTCCTCTACAGATTCCGCCTTATGGAGACCCTACACCAACAATCGCGACACTACCTTCGCCATCGGCTCGTCGGCGTCCAAGCGCCACCTCCAATCAATCTCGCCCCGCCGCGAAAAGCAGGAAGCCGACCCGAAGGACGGCTCCCCAGTGTCCCGTGCGGCGGAGGATGACCGCACGGCTATGTTCCTAGACGTGTCGCCATGCCGAGGGCCGCCCCGGAGGACGGCCCTCGGCATGGCGTTCGGGCTACAGCCCGATGAGCCCCCTGAGTCCAGGGTGGGAGAGCGCCATCATCGCAGCCATGATGACCACGAGGACGACGTCTGCGGCGATCAGACAGTTCCTCGGCCATTTTCCCAGCTCGACATTCCGATGGTTGAAGGACATCTTCCAGATGAAGACCAGCAGGATGCAGACCGTGTTGATGAGCACGAAGCCCACGAGCGCGGCGAGGAGCACGATGGCGCGTATGCCGCCGTCGATGCCGAGCGCGCCCATCGCGGAGGTCGAGAACCCGACGCCGCCGTTGAAGGCGAGCACGACCGCCGCGAACACGCCGAGGATCGCGATGTACTCCATCCTCGTCTTGTCGAGGCGCTCGTCGAACTCCCTTTCCAGCTCTGCGCGTTTCTGGTCCGCCTCGTCCCTTTCCGCTTTCACTTCGGCGATTGCCGCTTTGAATGTGCGCATGGCCTGCTGCTGTTCGATGTCGTGGCTCAGCCTCGTCTTTTCCAGGTCGATGTGGTCGGCGAGTTTGAGGACACTTTTCGCCTGGTCACAAAATCCATGTTTCGTCAGGTTGTCATGGATGATGCGAATGTTCTCGGCGAGGCAGTTGACCGAATAGGGGACCCCTTCGTCCAAGTCCCCAGGGGACTGCCCGAGTGCATTGAATACCAGGTCGCAGATGTCGGCATATCTATGGCGATAGGGCTCGCTCCCCCCATATAGCTTTACGAAGAAGTTCGAGGCTCGGCGGATGTCATCCTGGGAGAGCACCGCAGCATCATCCGTGCTGGCGAGGGATTCGAGCATGTCGCGGAGAGCCTTGCGTTTCTCTGCGTCGTCGCTGCCTGCGTTTATTGGGGGAACTTTCAGGGGTGGCTTCGAAAGAGTCCCAATCTTGCTGGTGAGCAGAGAGAGGGCCCTTTCGAAGTTTTCGGCCGCCTTTGCGTAGTCTTGCTCGGTCACTCAGAGACCTCGCTAGCGCACTGCATGATCAATTCATTTGGGATGATTCCCTTGTGTAGGCGCTTCTGGTTGTAGATGACGTCCCACGGAGACCCCTCGGCGTGTGAGATCCTGACGAGCTCCCATGGGGATTTCTCGGCGAGCATGTCCACCCCCGCATCCAGAAACGGGCGGATGGAATCATTTATCTCGGTGTCGAACTCGCGTTTTATCGGGAAGCCGCCGCAGTCAGAGAACTTAACGTAGACATCTCTGATGACCGGGCCGTAGGGCCATGCCTCAAACTGGTCGGCGAATAGCAGCTCGCCGGTCTCGCTCGCGTGTATGACTTGCAGGAAGTAAAGAATCTTCTGGAGCTGAAGATTGCTGATTGGCGTGTCGTGGCGATATCGCCTGCTGACGGCGTACTCGGCGATTTCCATCGCACAGTACTCTGTCCCGATTTGGACTTTCATCTGTTTCCTCCTTTTCCAAATCATACCAGTGATGTGCTTCCCATCTGCGCTTATCGTGATAAAAGCATCTCAGCTCGCCCGGACAAAAAACGGACGGTCCCTCCAGCGGGGGTTCCGGTCTCGGACGCGCCCCCTAGTCCTCCACGGCCCCAGCACCAGGGCGAACGGCACGTGCAGCAGGAACGCCATGAGCACGAGCGCCGTGACCGCAATGCCCAACGCCCATTTCACGTCTTCGCCAATCACTTCATCTCCTTCCGCTCGAACCTGCAGAAGCGCGCACATGCGCCCAAGGTCGCTACCGTGTATCTCGCGATCACCACATCCCTCGCTAATGGCGCGCGTGGCCCTGCAGTCGGCGAGCCCGGACTCGAGCTCCCAGATGACCATCGAGCAGACCGAGGGGTTCTGCCCCAAGGCGGCCGAGGTGCTCAAAGAGGCCGAGATCGACGCTCTGGCCTACCTCGACTTCCCCTACGAGCACCACGTGAGACTTCGCACCAACAACGTGCAGGAGCGCGCCAACCGCGCGCCCAAGCGCCGCAGCCGCGTGGTGCAGGTGTTCCCCAACAGAAAGTCGCCCATCGGGATGATGAGAGCGATGTTCTCCGAGAAGGACGAGGACTGGGCGGGCCTCTGCTGGTTCGACGACGACTCCATCGGCAGGGCTGTGGAGGGCGCCAAGGACCAACACGCCGAAGCACGCCTACGGGGGCACCGCCGCCGAGCACGCGGCCAGGACCATCGGGCTCGGTGTGGCCGACAGCCCCGTTCCCGGCGGGGAGGCGGTGTGACATTAGCTAGAATGACGGCATTCTAGGTGGTTCTCGGTTCCTTGGGCAGCCTTCGGCCACCCTCGAGAGCAGAGACCTACATCAACATTTGCGAGACTATCATACTGTTGATGAGCGAATGGAGGCTTGCGATGCGTAAGTCAGCAAGATACTTGGGGCGGGATGTTGGGCTTAATGCTGAGGAGATGAATGTCTGGCTGAAGGAAGAAGGATACCTCGAAGGCGAACCTGGAGATTATAGGGTCACCGAGAAGGGGCATCCCTATGCCACGCAGAGGCATAGGGAAACTGGAAGCCCAAATCATGCTGGCTATGTTGCCATGTAATGGGAAGAGGAGATTCTCGATGAAATGGGGCCGCTTTCCTCAGAACGCAGACGCGAGCTTTCCGATTCAGTTGCAGCCAATCGCGCCGAAAAGAAAAGGCAGAGAGAAGAATTGGAGGCATCGCTTGCGGCAAATGGCGACTATAGTATTGATGACGGCCAGCGCAATGGAGATGATGCCTCCAATCCGAACGGCGGCAAGGTGGCAGCTGCTGCGATTGCCGTAATTGCCGTCGGCTATCTGGTGGCGAAAGGTGCTCAGGTGGCAAAGCCTCATGTCGAAAAATGGTGGCGTGGGACCGCGCGCCCAAAGATTGTCGAGACAAAGAAAAACGTTATGACGAAGTTCAAGGGTGTATTCGGCGAGCAGGGCGAAGAGGCTGACCCCAAGACAACGGAGAAGACGGCAAATTAACCTTTAGCGCCTTTCGATGGTGGGGAAAAGCTGGACGCTGCGTTCTCACCCATGCAAGAGTCGTCCATCATCGCGTACCCCACCGTGTCAATCGAGTGGTCGTTGCCGACGGGGGATGTCGTCAAGCCACGTCCCGTCTCGGTCGCTGTCGAACTTCTTGAGCCTGGACTCCTCGTGCGCCAGCGGACAGCGCACCTGGTCGTTGCAGATTTCGCGCAGCCCTGCCAGCCACTCCTAGGAGAGCCGCTTCGTGTTGCTCTTGCGCACGGGCCTCGCCCGCAGCCCCGCCTCGCGCCGCCACATGCCATCGGCTGCTTGCCTTCGGGCATCTCGTCGCAACCGATCAACTCGTCGTGCAGGCATGCGCCCCCCGCCGGGCGCGTCCGCGTAGGCGAACAGCTGGGCGAATAGCATCACCACAGTATTTATGGCGGGGAAGGCCGCGAGCAAAGGCGTAAGAAATGCAACCCACGACGCACAACGCTCCACCAACTAACCGTTATTCAGGGACACGTTCGGCCAACTGCGCCCTAAATAAAACGGGGGTCCCGAGCACTAGTCCGGGACCCCCGTTGTTTCGTATGAGCTGTTACCTCTACTGCCCCTGCGCGCGGTAACGGGTCTCGGTTGCCTCCTTGGCGGGGCGCCACCAGGACTCGTTCTCCACGTACCAGTCGATCGTCTGCTTGAGCCCCTCGGCGAAGTCGGTGTGGGCCGGCCTCCAGCCCAGCTCGCGCTGGAGTTTCGTGCTGTCGATGGCGTAGCGGCGGTCGTGTCCGGGGCGGTCTGCGACCCAGTCGAAGTCCTCGGGGTCGCGGCCCATGGCCGTGAGGATCATGCGCAGGACCGTGATATTGTCCCTCTCGCCGTCGGCCCCGATGAGGTAGGTCTCCCCCATCCGGCCCTTGGTGAGGATGTCCCAGACGGCCGAGGAGTGGTCCTCGGTGTGGATCCAGTCGCGGACGTTCTCGCCGCGGCCGTAGAGCTTGGGGCGGACGCCGTCGACGATGTTGGTGATCTGCCTGGGGATGAACTTCTCCACGTGCTGGTAGGGGCCGTAGTTGTTGGAGCAGTTGGAGATGGTCGTGCGAAGCCCGTAGGTGCGGGTCCAGGCGCGCACGAGCATGTCGGAGGACGCCTTGGTCGAGCTGTAGGGGCTCGAGGGCCTATAGGGCGTCTCCTCGGTGAACTTCGCCGGGTCGTCGAGCGCCAGGTCGCCGTAGACCTCGTCGGTGGAGACGTGGTGGTAGCGGACGCCGTATTTGCGCACGGCCTCCAGCAGGCGGAAGGTGCCCTCGACGTTGGTGCGCAGGAAGGGCTCCGGGTCGGCGATGGAGTTGTCGTTGTGGGACTCGGCGGCGTAGTGCACGATGGCGTCGTGGCCCGGGACGATGCGATCCAGCAGCTCCGCGTCGCAGATGTCGCCCACGACGAGCTCCACGCGGTCCGCCGACAGCCCGGCGATATTCTCGGGGTTGCCGGCGTAGGTCAGCTTGTCCAGCACGGTGACGTGGACGCCCGGGTGGTTGTCCACGACGTAGTGCACGAAGTTGCTGCCGATGAAGCCGCAGCCGCCCGTGACGATGATGTTCTTAGGTTCAAAAATCTCAGGCACGTTAACGTTTCCCTTCTGCAGCAACCGTCAACAAATACTTGCCATACGCAGTCTTTTTTAGGCGCTCGCCCAAAATAGCAAGCTGATCAGCATCGATAAAGCCTCGGCGGTATGCGATTTCCTCAAGGCATGCAATAAAATAGCCTTGACGGCTCTGGACGGCTTCGACGTACTCAGCAGCCTTAAGCAAACCCTGCGGCGTGCCGGTGTCGAGCCAAGCCATGCCGCGTCCCATGAGTTCAACCGAAAGCTGACCACGCTCAAGATAAGCGTTATTGACGCTCGTAATCTCAAGTTCGCCACGCTCGGAAGGTTCAACCGTAGCGGCAATATCGGATACCTGACCATCATAGAAATAAAGACCCGGTACCGCATAGTTGCTCTTGGGATGATCAGGCTTTTCTTCAATGCCAATCACGCGATGGGCCGCGTCAAATTCAACCACGCCAAACGCACGAGCGTCCTGAACAGGATAACCAAATACAACTGCACCGCCCTCGGACTCTACCTTTGCTTTTGCCCGATTAAGTACGCGCGTGAAGTCCTGACCGTGAAACATATTGTCACCCAGCACCAAGGCGCAGGGCTCCCCCGCCAAGAAATCACGACCAATGGTAAATGCTTCGGCCAAACCACGCGGTTCCGCCTGCTCGGCATACACTAGATTCATGCCAAGATCGGAGCCATCTCCCAGCAGCTCTTTAAAAGCCGGCAGATCACGAGGCGTAGAAATAACCAGTACCTCACGAATGCCAGCAAGCATAAGCACCGAGAGCGGATAATAGACCAAGGGTTTGTCGTAAATGGGCAGCAACTGTTTATTTACGGACTTGGTAATGGGATGCAAGCGAGTTCCAGAGCCGCCTGCGAGGATTATGCCTTTCATCATGACTCCTAAACAAAGCCATTACTCGTGAAAATCAAAAGACGGGACACTACGAGCCCTATCCATAAGCCATGCGGCCACGGCAACGTCAATAAAACCAAGACCGATAGCATTAAAGTAAATAAGCTCATCGCCCACACGACCGCTTTTGACGTCGCAAAGCACTTCGGTAATATCTGCATGAATATCCGAGTCGGACAACAGCCCCTCAGAATACATGCGAGCAATGGTTGGCGATCCTCGATGCTTCAACGCATCCCAATAGTCACAAATGATTTTATTGGCTTTACGAGGAACTTCGTACTCATCTTCCCAGCCACCAACGTGGCAATATAACTTGGCAGTATCAAGCCAATCAGCCTTGAGAATAGGGGCCTGGCCACTTATGCATGTAATAACGATATCGGCACCATCACAAGCTGCCTGCATATCATTTCCGTAGTCAACAACCGAACAGCCCAAATAACTAAGATCGGATACAAGTGTTGCAGCGTGAGCAGCAGTGCGCCCAGAAATTCGAATTTCGCTTATATCGGTAAGCGCAAGAGACATGAGCTCGGCATGAAAGCGAGCTTGCTCGCCCGTACCGAGAATCGTAAGAACTCGAGCACCTAAAGGCGCAAATAGTCTGGCAGCTAAAGCATCAACGGCAGCAGTTCGAAGAGCAGTGAGATACGAGGCGTCCATGACGCAGACGGGGCAACCGGATTTAATCTCAGAAAGGACCATCAAGCCGCCAACATTGGGGATACTGCGTTTCGATGGATTCTCAGGAAAAACCGAGACCCATTTAACTCCAGATAATCCTAAAGGGAGAACGGTCGCCGGCATGCAATTAATTCGGTCTTGCGTAGCTTCATCAAAAATCTGAGAAGATTTTGAAGGTAAAATTACCTCGCCCTTACCAAAAGAAAGAAAGGCATTTTCAACGGCCGTTAGAAGACCATCAATATCGCGTTCTTTATCCCATGCGGCTTTTAACGTAGACCTGCTAATCAACTCGGTTTTCATAGGTGCACCTAGCCTTCACATGAATCAAGCTGCGAGACAAGAAAATCAGGGTATGAGGAAGTGGAATTCGGATCGAAAAGCGAGTAAAGCAATTCGTTGCCGCCTTCATCCTTGACCGAAAGCAATTCCTTAACGCGTTTCATTCCGCTCATGAGCCCAGAAATACTTGAATCCCGGAAGTGCAGATACGCCAGCACCTGTTGCGCACTGCCCCAGTCCTCGATCAAATCACCCACACCGTGGACCATAGTGCATGCGGCAAAAGATGGAAGAGCCGAAACTTTATCCATCCCACTGATTGACTTGATTTTTCCAGGTCTTAGATGTATCGGCCAAATTGCGTAGAGACAATCACTCTTTGGCTTAGGCTCAATTTTGCCGTCTTGCAACCCCACGGCCGCATCATAAAGAACGGACATTTGGTCAATGCCAGATAGAGCTTCAACCAGTAAATTGGTCATAGACCCGCCAAATCGCAGACCCATCTCATTAAAGATGAAACGTCCGTTTTTATAAAACGCCTCAATCCAGATTGGACCGTCGGAAATACCAATAGATTCAAACATCTTTTTGGCTTTTTCGTTAACGTTATTTAGATATTCCGCCTCATGAATAGAAGGAGCGATCTGAAGAGCCATTACTGGCGCGCCAGTATCCCCCGCTTTTAACGAGAACTTATCCGTAATTCCCGAGTAGACGATTCGACCAGAACGAGCAGTGTACTGAATGATGACGGCATTAGCATCAATGAACTCTTCGATGAGCACCTGTCCGGTCAAGGAATGCTCTTTGGCTTCAGAAAGCGCACGCTTAACATCATCAACATTTGAACACTTTGAAAAGCCACGGCTGCCACTACCGTCGAGAGGTTTTACGGCCAACGGGTAACAGTCCTCAGGAATCGACTCGATATCAGACGCATCGAAACGACGGGCAACATCAATCCCATGTTTTAAGCATAGGGCCTTAAACTGCCCCTTGTCACAGCAAGAACGCCATTGGCCTAAAGAACACCATGAGGGCAAACCAAGCCGAGCGCACAGCTCGAGGGACTTTTCGATATTAAACTCGTGAACTCCAGTGAGCACCGCATTAACTCCGGCATTGCGAGATCGCTTTTCAAGTTCATCGAGATCAGCGGTGCTCACATTCCACGACTCATCAGCCAAAAGCTTAGCCGGAGATTGCTCAGGATCAAGCCAGTCAGCAACGATCACATGGGCGCCGCGGGATTTAGCGTACTTAACAATTTCACATGAACCAATAGGCTTGCCGCCCAAAACCAATAAAGTTGTTTGTGCAGCCATTATGCCACCTCAGCCGAAAAATATTTCAAAGTGTTATTTCGAAAATCGTTAACTTCGCACTCTGAATCAAATCGCATCATTACAGAGCCAAACGCATGGTTTGCGGCGGTAAACGACTCTACATGGTCTCCCGAATTAATCCAAAGCTGCTCTTCGGCAACATGTGAATCGCGGAAGCCTGCAGCATATTTCATTCCATAAAAGATGCCCGAATGGTCTGAGTGGAGCATCTGCTGATACCAGTACCCATCGTAAACAGGCATAGATAACTCATCGACGGTCAAGCCCAAAGCAGCCTGTACGCTCGCGCGAACAAGATCGCATTTGCCACCCGTAGCATAACGGAGCATCTCACACAGACGATTACCGCCGCCACGAGGAGAACTCTCCATAATGTAGGCTTTTCCGTCCGATGCCACGCGAGTCTCGATATTAAAAACTCCACTTCCCAGATGAAGAAGATCCGCAAGACGCTGCAGCTCAGAAACAAGCTCCGACTGAGCCCACTGGGGCATGCTAGAAGGCATTACATAGGCCGCGGGGGTATACGGATTTGGAACGGATGAGTCGAACAACTGGGAGGTAAACGATACACACTTAAACTTACCATCAACAAGGAATGCGTCTGCATCGGAACTGTCTCCCAGTTTCTCGAGAAACTGTTCGACAATACAACGGCCAGCACGCGAGAAAGAAAGCGCCACTTTAACAGCATCCCCAAGATCATCGGCACAGTCAACGCGCGTACAGCCCTTGGAACCAGCAGAATCCACGGGCTTGGCTATAATAGGATAAGTAATGGTTTTAGCATGATCGATTGCATCCTGAACAGAGCTGAATATATGAAGCTCAGGGCAATTGAAACCATTGTCGCGAAGGAATGAACGATACCGCTCTTTATCCTGCAGGATAGAAACAGACTCATAAGATCCTTGGAAAGGAAGCCCAAGTTTCTCTGCAGCATACGCGGCGGATATCACTCCGGGGTCTGCAGCGAATGACATGATGCCATCAACATTAATAGACTCTGCTGCCTTAAGAATAGCCTCATTGTCGATAATACTCGCGTTTATATAACCGTCAGAAAACTGATGGGCGTAATTGTTAGGAAGATAATCGCACGTAACAACTTTGGCACCAAGATCGTGCGCGGCGTTGATTACAGGGATTGCATAACGAGCGCCACCAAGGAGTAAAAGGGTTTTCTGCATGGTTATTTCCTTCCAACTTGAGCGATTACGTCGCAGATACGATTAACGTCCTCTAGCGCAAGATCTGCGAACATGGGGACCGTGAGCACCTGAGAGGCGAGTTTCTGTGCAACGGGTGTGCGATCGCTGGAGTAGACGCTGCGATAGCAGGCAAAGTCGTTGATGAGCGGATAAAAGTACTTGCGCGCACCAACACCGGCAGCGTCGAGAGCATCGAAGACATCATCGCGCGTGGCACCAAATTTGCTGGGGTCGATAATCACAGGCAGATAGGCATAATTTGCTTTAACACCATCAGCGGGACGGAAAATACGAACACCATGCAGGCCCTCAAGGCGATCCCAATAGCGCTCGGCAACAACCTTGCGCTTAGCAATTTCGTCGTCAAGATGTCGAAGGTTGCATACACCCATGGCAGCGCAGAACTCATTCATCTTGGCATTACCGCCAACATATTCAACGTCCTCAGGCCCTGTGATGCCAAAGTTCTTCCACTGGTTAAGAGTGTCGTAAAGGCAGGGATCCTTAAAGCAAACCGCACCGCCCTCTATGGTGTTGAACACCTTGGTGGCATGGAAACTAAACATAGACGCATCGCCAAATGCCGCCGCGGAAACTCCGTTGCGCTCAACGCCAAAAGCATGGGCCGCATCGTAGATAACCTTGAGGCTGTGGCGGTCGGCAATCTCCTGAATAGCATCAACATCGCACAGATTACCGTAAACATGAACGGGCACGATAGCGCAGGTTCGAGGAGTGATCATACGTTCGATACATTCCGGATCGAGCGTGCAATCGGACTCGCGAACGTCCGCAAATACGGGCGTAAGGCCCTTGCGTGAAATGGCGTGCGTTGTGGACGCAAAACTAAAGGGGGTGGTAATAACTTCACCGCGAAGGTCTAGGGCCTCAAGGATGCACTCGAGCGCGTTGTGCCCGTTGGTGAACAGGCAAACATTGGGCGTACCCAAACGCTCCTTAAGCTCGCTCTCGAGCTTTTTGTGCTCCACACCCATGTTAGTAAGCCAATGACTCTCCCACAGGGGTCTGATTTCCTCGCAGTACTCCTCAAATTCAGGCATTGAGGAACGTGTGACGAGTATACGGTCGCTCATGAGGTTTCCTTCCTCTTGTTGGCGTGTAATACAGTTTTCAAGGTTCAAAGGAGCTGCTAAGACAACACCTAAGGTTTAAAGGCGTATAAAACTAGTGACGTTTAGTGCCAATAAAATCGCGAGCAGTATTAATGAGGTATTCAAAAGCTTCAAGATGAAGGGCTTTGGATAGGCCGAGGTAAAGAATTCCCATAATTAGGCACTCGATAAGAATCGCTAAATATGGATTTGAAAAGAAAGAGCCAGCAAATAGAGCGCAAAATCCGGCAAATAAACTGAAAATAAAGGAAGGCCCAATATCTTTTAACTGCTCAAGGTAGGAATAACCAATAATTGATTTATTGGGAAAACTGTTAATAAAAGTGCCTATAACTCCAGTAAACAAAGCTGAGCCAACCAGAACATAAATATTATTAAATACAAATGCACCAAAACAAAGTACAGTCATTCCCAGCAGCTTTTTAATTATTTCGAGAAGAAAGTTAATATCGCTTCGTCCCATTCCACACAAAGCAGATAGATTTGAAGAATGAATGGGGAGTAAGGCGTATACGAAGCAGTAAATCTGAAGAAACGGTACACACGGTAGCCATTTATTCCCAAGCAGAATCAGGACAACAGGCTTAGCTGCCACAGCAAACAAGGTCATACAGGGCACAATTACAAAAGTCGACGTCTTCAAAGCGCGTCGAGTTAACCTCTTTACACTCGGCAAGTCAGACTGAACCCTCGAAACAGCAGACATCATAACGGGCTGAATAGCTCCGTCTAGCATGCTGCCAAGAGCAGAAGGATATTTTTTTCCCTGGGAGACCAATCCAAGTTGACCAACAGAAAACTGCGCACCAACAACAAGGTCGTAAAGACTCAGGTACCCTTGGTTTAATAAATTAGAAGCTAGGATTTTCCATCCAAAAGAATAGAGCTCCTTAGCTCGTGACAAACCAAACTCAAACTTGGGAATCCAGCGGGTCTGAATATATAAGGAGACACAATTAACCGTTTGATAGAATAATTGTTGAACGATCAATGCCCAAATACCGAAGCCCAATAACGCAGATGCGATTCCAAGTGCTCCCGAAATGCAGACAGACCAGGCGGTAGCCTTAAAAGTTCGGTCAAATTGAAGCGAGCGTTGAACCACGGCGATTTGAACCGAATTGTAGGCATTGATAAGAAGGGTGAGAGAAAGAATCCTCAGCGGCCAGGTTAAACGAGGTTCAGCATAAGCGATAGATACAGCAGGTGCAAAAAAATAGAGAGCGACGAACAAAACAAAAGAAATGGCGAAGCTTATCCAGAAAACGGTTGAATAATCAGCCTCAGTCGCAGATTCCGATTGAACAAGTGCTGTCCCGAGTCCCGATTGAATAAAGACATTTGCCAGATTAATAAAGACAAGAATGATCGCAATGACGCCAAAATCTGTTGGGGTCAAAATTCGAGCCATTACGATTTGGACTAGTAGCAGTACGAGCTGGTTCCCTGCCCTCTCGAGAAACTTCCATATCAGGGATGAAATTGTTCGCTCTTTGAGACTTACATCCATCTGATTTAATAGACCTTTCATACTAAAAAAGATATAGTGCCGTAAAAAGTGCTAGTGTTTAATTTTTTTATATATATTTCTAATATTCAAGTAAAAAAAGCGACCTAAGCTCCGGCCTTTAAGACCGAAAACTTTATATAGAAGTAGTCCTATAAATTCAGATAGCTGTAATCTGGGTGAAACATATAAGTAATTACCAATTAAACGATGATTAGCAGCAATGTGGTCAGGGCTTTCATCAATGCTCAATTCAAAAGTCGCAGACTGGTCGATGGGCTGCGATGAATAATCATAATCTAAAGAATGCTTGCCCGTAAAACTATCGATTGAGGAGCAATTAACACCAGATCCATCAAAACCTAAATTGCGAACCTTAGATACGGCAGGAACAATAACCTTTTTGTCGGAAAGCAGGAGATAGGGACCAAAAGCCATGTCTGTCGCTGTTTCCATTTCCCTCTCACAGGCACCAAGCATTACATACGATACATACTCAGATTTTCGACCTGGAATCATTGCGTCTACTATACCCGATTTAAACGCCCGATCAGCGTTACTGAATAAATAGTGTTGATGGACGATAGCATCACGGCCCTCTTGGTGCTTATCACGCCATTGTCCAGTCCCCCAAGCCGAATAGGTGGCCTGGGTCATAAATACAGTAGAACCTTCCGAAAGATTCCAATTCAAGGGGTACGAGTAGCCGCAGACGCTATAAACTCCATCGTCGTCGGCAAAACGGTCAAGGCACTTGTCCATGTATTCAATAAAATTTGGCGAGAACTCAAGATCGTCTTCGGAGTAAATCCACCTGTCGTAACGAGGCTTTATCAAAGCCTCAATTAATTCATGACCATTTACACCGGCCCCAAGATTAAAATCGCGCTTCACAACATTAAAGCTGTTGAATGTCGAGCCATCAAAATGATCTAATAGATCACAAACGCGATGATAACCTTCAACATATTTATCGCTTGGAGGATAATCAACAGCAATATACACGTCTGTATAAATAGCCCACCCATTTAGTGCAAGCGAATCAAGGAGGCGTTTTAAGTGTTCGTCTCGATTTAGAGTTGGAATAATAATAGGTGCGTAAATCATTGTCTACCAGCAATTCTTATATACGATGAGAAATGTTCACGAATGTTCAGGAGGCAAAATCCCCCCGGAGAGCAGCAGCAAAGGGGCACAAATTACAATGCTAAAGACGTGTACTTCAGTAAAACCGAAAAGCAACATCACTAAAATCAGGGGCAGCTCTGATGCAAGCTGAGGATCATTCTTTTTGACACGCCTATAAACACAGCTGCAAAAGAACGCTGAGAAGCAAAGACCCAATACAAGCAATCCTGAAGCATAAGCGCAATCTAAGGTTGTGTAGTAGAACGTCCAACCATTTGTACCAATAGATTTCGTAGGGACAAAAAATTGACCAAACAATGTAACGCCCTGGTTTTCAAGACAGTAATGCCATAGAGACACTCTGCCCGTAAGCGCTTGACCCAGTGAGTCGCTGTACAAAGGACCAGCCAATAAATAGACTATGAAAAAAAAGATAATCGGCAGTATGCCCACGAGCTCCCTCAATCCGCTGCGCTCGAAAACCCTCCATTGTTTCTGGCATGCAAAGCAAACAACTGATAACACAATCAGAGCCGTGGACGTCTTGGAATCGGTAAAGAGTAGCACAGTCGCAGCTACAGCAAGGATAAGAACATAGGTACGAAATCCTATACTGTCATAGTTCAGATACATATATGCTCCGCACATCATCATTACAAGAGCGGCCACCATATTGGGATGCGAGAAAAAGAACGTGAAACGAACGGCTGTTTCGACACCGCTTTCCCACCTGAGTATGTACGATACGCTACCGGGATCAAGGATTGCAGTTAGCCCGTAAACGGCTATGACAAATAGTGACAGGAACGCCGTTGTTACAAACCACAATCTCATGAGGGATTTCGAATCACCCGCAGTAGCAGCTGCTATTATGATGAGGGAAACTGAAAGCGGAGCTGTCTCTCCCGATACAAAATACGTATACAAAGACGATAGAAGAACTAGTAAGAGAGGAATTAACCTCTTACCATAGCTTTTCGACTTTGAAGCAATATGAAGCGAGAGGAGCGCCACACCCGCAAATAGCAGCTCCTTGTCGACGGCATCAGGGAAACTAATCAATGACGTTATAGATGCAAACGTCTTAACATAAATGCATATGAAACCGATAACGAAAGCGGCTGATAACTGTAGGATGCCTTCTTTTGTCTTTGAAGCACCAGCTTCTCCTGTAAACGAATGTGCTATGTCGATAGTTCTAGCAACCATCGTTTTCCCACTTTCTTGCAATCACGCTCTTTGAAACCAAGGCTAACTGCAAGATGCCGTCTCGGACGCCTTTGGTCTTAATCTCGCCGAACGTCCTTCCAAGTACTTGTGCCAGCCGACGTCCCAAAATGGGTGACCAGGCGTCAACAATTTCTTTTTTGATCTTTAATTCAGGCTCAATCCAGCTACCTGAATAGTGATGAACGCTATAGGTGTTATTTTTAATGTGATATCCGCCTAAGCCGTATATGGGATTGAAATAGCAGGACGGTAGCAGCGTCCAGCCGACAGCCTTCTGCAGCCTATCTTCACGAACAAACCCATGAGCCTCGAGAACGCGAGTAAACATCTGATTAACGGTATGATCATTTAGAAAACCTGGGTCGTCACTGAATTGTGTGGAGTCATACGCATCAAGTACTTCCGCAAGCAAAGGGTTATGACGCGGTGCAGCAACTATCAACCCTGTATTCACCGTTTTTGACAATTCTTCAATTGCCGAAAACGGTGAATATGTTTCACAGAGCGAAGTTATATCACGAACAAGTTCGCTCCCCAGGTCCATGTAGACCCCACCGAAGTTATAAATGGCCCAGAAGCGCACATAATCTGCTACATACGCATATTTACCGGCAGCATAGGCCGCTTTAGTCCACGGCGTTGACTCGATATCGAACAACCGCTCATCGCAACGTGTGATGCAATAGCCAGGTGCATATCTTTCCCATGAGAGAAGACATTTCTGAGCAGTCGCAGAAAGCTCCCCATCACCAAACCAACAGTAGTAAATCGTTTTAGGTGTTCTCTCGACCACTAATCCACCAACTCCTTGTAGAGTTGAACAATCGCATCTACATTTCTCTTAACGTTAAATCTTCCCGAAATAGTCGACCTGCCGGCGCGACCGATGCTCAAACGAAGGTCCTCAGAACCCATCAACGTGCACAACAGCCCTGATAGCTTTGATTCATCATCGACAGGCATAAGGTAGCCATTTACTCCATCCCTGATGACCTGTGGAATACCTCCAACCGAAGTTGCGATCGTCGGAATACCTCGCGCCATAGCTTCGAGCACGCTCATAGGCATGCCTTCGTTTTTCGAGGGCAGACAGTACACAGCAGCGTGCTCGAAAAGGGCCTCGCGCTCGTCGCCCGTGACCCAGCCGCAAAACTCACATCGGTCGTCAATGCCGAGCTCCTCAGCGAGCCGTTCATTCTTCTCGACCTCGCCGTCACCGCCAAAGACGACCTTCGTCTCCGGGAAGCGCTTCAGCACTTCCCTTGATGCGCGCAAGAGCACGTCAGGGCTCTTGCGCGCATCAAGACGTCCTAAAAATAGGACGTCTTGATGCGAACAAGGCGAGCATGGCTGGTTTGGGACTTTAACACCGTTATGAACAACGTGAATTTTCTCTGGATCACAAACGTTTTCAGCAAAAAAGTCACGCCACTCTTCCGACAGAACCACAACTCGGTCGGCGATATCAAATGTCTTCCTTACGTCAGAACGATAGACGTATCCGCTCTCTTCAAAGGCCTTCTTAAACTCCCCGTCGTGGTCGTGCAGTATCACCTTTTTGCCAGCTTTATGGGCCATGCGGGCCATAATTGACTTACGCTTGTAGGAACCACGGGCGCTAATGTGCAAATGAATGATGTCATAGGAGGGCATGGCCCTCGCATAGCCAACCAATGCACGAGCAAATGAAAACACCTTGCCAAACTTTGAGGAACCGACGCCCGTCCCCAGGTATTCGAAAGCATCGCATGCCCGGGGAAGGTCTCCGTCGAGATAACCCTGCACGACGGAGACGATTCCGCCGTGCAGGGAAAGGTCTGGGCCGACCATCAAAACCTTTGCATGTACTCTTTTGTCAACCGAATCCATTGTTATCCTTTAAGCCGCGAAGCTAAGCAGCGAGCAGGAACCCCCCCCCAAATCGAATACTCGGGCTCTACGTCCTTAGTCACTACGGCACCCGCAGCTATGACACAGTGATCAGAAACATGGACGCCCTTGAGAATCGTCACTCCGCTGCCCATCCAAACATCGTCCCCGACGACGACGTCCTGATCGTTATCGGGAAGCTTGTCCTCATCGGTAAGTTCCATCATCGGACGGTCGAGAATATCGGTGCGATGGTCACCGGTGATGATGGTCAACCTGGGGCCGGTCATGACATAGTTGCCAATGCGGATTTTCGCGCGAGTAGTGAGTAGCGTGGCCTCAGGACCCAAGTACACGTCATGGCCCATGTAAATGTTTCCTACTCCGGAGATCTCACTGCGACGACCGAGTGTTACATTCTCGCCGCATGCAGCAAAGGAGCGGCGCAACGAGGGCATTAGAAGAAGCTTGTTATAGGCGCGTGAGACACCGTCGAGAATCTTGTAAACGAGACCCATGGCTAAGCCTTCCTCCACACCATCTTGTCCACGACGCCGGTGTAGCTCTGGATAATCTTGACCACCTTGGTGGACACGGTCTCGTCGGCGTAGTCGGGAACGGGCGCCTCGGGCAGCGACCCCTCCGCGTCGAGCTCGACGGCGGTGCGGACGGCCTGCAGCAGTCCCTTCTCGGAGATGCCGGCCAGCGTGAAGCAGGCCTTGTCCAGCGCCTCGGGGCGCTCGGTGGAGGTGCGGATGCACACCGCCGGGAACGGGCGGCCGACGCTCGCGAAGAAGCTGGACTCCTCGGGCAGGGTGCCGGAGTCCGACACCACCGCGAAGGCGTTCATCTGCAGGCAGTTGTAGTCGTGGAAGCCCATGGGCTCGTGCATGCGCACGCGCGGGTCGAGCTCGAAGCCGGTGGCCTCCAGGCGCTTGCGGGAGCGCGGGTGGCAGGAGTACAGGATCGGCATGCCGTACTTCTCGGCCAGCGCGTTGATGGCGGTGAACAGGCTAGTGAAGTTCTCCTCGGTGTCGATGTTCTCTTCGCGGTGGGCCGAGAGCAGCATGTAGCGCTTGGGCTCAAGGCCGAGCTCAGAGAGGATGTCTGAGGCCTCGATCTTCTCAAGGTTGGCGCGTAGGACCTCGGCCATGGGCGAGCCTGTGACGTAGGTGCGCTCCGGGGCGCAGCCGGTATCCTTCAGGTAGCGGCGTGCGTGCTCAGAGTAGGCCAGGTTGACGTCGGAGATCACGTCGACGATGCGGCGGTTGGTCTCCTCGGGCAGGCACTCGTCCTTGCAGCGGTTGCCCGCCTCCATGTGGAAGATGGGGATGTGCAGGCGCTTCGCCGCGATGGCGGACAGGCAACTGTTGGTGTCGCCCAGGATCAGCAGCGCGTCGGGCTGCACCTCGACCATGAGCTTATAGCTCACGGCGATGATGTTGCCCACGGTCTCGCCCAGGTCCGCGCCCACGGCGTCCAGGTAGACGTCCGGGTCGGCGAGCTCCAGGTCGCGGAAGAAGATGCCGTTGAGCGTGTAGTCGTAGTTCTGCCCAGTGTGCGCCAGCAGGCAGTCGAAGTGGCGGCGGCACTTCTTGATGACCTCGGACAGGCGGATGACCTCGGGGCGCGTGCCCACGATGATGAGCAGCTTCAGGCGGCCGTCGTCCTTGAATGCGATATCGGAATAGTCCTTGCCCATGCGGCTAGACCTCCTCGTAGTAGGTATCGGGGTTCTCGGGATCGAAGGGCTCGTTGGCCCACATGACCGTCACGAGGTCCTCGGTGTCGGACAGGTTGGTGATGGAGTGCGTGTAGCCGGGGACCATCTCCACGGCGCGCATGTCCGAGCCGGAGACGACGTACTCGTCGACGGGGAACGGCTTTCCCTCGGCGTCCTCCCCCACCTTCCTCAGCTTGATGGAGGCGGTGCCGGAGACCACCAGGAACCTCTCCCACTTGCTCATGTGCCAGTGGTTGCCCTTGGTGATGCCGGGCCTCGAGACGTTGATGGATACCTGGCCGCGCTCCGGCGTGCGCAGGAACTCGGTGAACGAGCCGCGCGCGTCCACGTTGGGCCTGAGGCCGTAGGCGAAGTTCCCCGGCTCGTAGTAGGACAGGAACGTGCTCCAGAGCTTCTTGGAGAAGGACCCCTCGGAAAGGTCGGGCACCGACAGCGTCTCGCGGCTGTCTCGGAAGCGGCCCAGCAGGTAGACGATCTCGCCCAGGGTCTTCACGTCGGTCTTAGGGACGTAGCAGAACCCGTCTCCCTCTACCCTCTCGAGCCCCTCGTAACCGCAGCGGTGCTCCTCGCCCAGCAGCGCGCCCAGCATCTCCTCGACGAGGTCGTCGATGTAGAGGAGCTCCAGCTCGACGGAGGGGTCGCTCACGGTGTAGGGGCGCCCGTTGGCGACGGCGTCGCAGAAGGTCGCCACGGCGGAGTTGTATCGGGGGCGGCACCACTTGCCGTAGAGGTTGGGGAAGCGGTAGATGAGCACCGGCGCGCCCGTGCGCTCCGAGTACTCGCGGAACAGGCCCTCCCCCGCGAGCTTCGACTCGCCGTAGACCGAGCCCTCGAAGCGGCCCGACAGGCTCGCCTGCGCGGAGCTGGAGAGCATGACGGGGCACGTGTTGCCGTGGCGCTCGAGCATGTCGAGCAGCGTGGAGGCGAACCCGAAGTTGCCCTCCATGAACTCGGACTGGTCCTTGGGGCGGTTGACTCCGGCCAGGTTGAATACGAAGTCCGCTCGGGAGCAGTAGCCGTCCAGCTCCCCGGGCGTCGAGTCGACGTCGTACTCCATGACCTCGAGCGGGAGCAGGCCCGCGTATCTCTCGCGGCGGTCCTTGCCGTCGCGGATGTTCTTCAGCGCGCAGCAGAGGTTCTTCCCGACGAAACCCCTGGCTCCGGTGACGAGGACGCGCACCCTACTGCACCGCCTCGTGCTCGCGGCCCTCCAGGGCCAGCTGCACGTACTCGGCGGTCTTGATCTTGGCGATGGTGCCCTCCACGTCGAGCCTCTCGGTGTTGTGGGAGGTGTAGGACTCGTCGGCCTGGGTCTCGACCTCGCCGTCGACGACGAACTTGTCGTAGTTCAGGTCGCGCGAGTCGCAGGCGACGCGGTAGTAGCCGCCCATGTCCTCGGCGCGCAGGCGCTCCTCGCGGGTCATGAGGGTCTCGAAGAGCTTCTCGCCGTGGCGGGTGCCGATCACTTGGGTGCCCACGCGGCCGAAGACCTCCTGCACGGCCTCGGCGAGGTCGCCGATGGTGGAGGCAGGCGCCTTCTGGATGAACAGGTCGCCCGGGTTGGCGTGCTCGAAGGCGAACTGCACCAGGTCGACGGCCTCGTCAAGGTTCATCAGGAATCGGGTCATGTTGGGGTCGGTGACCGTCAGCGGCTCGCCCTTGCGGATGCGGTCGATGAACAGCGGGATGACGCTGCCGCGCGAGCACATGACGTTGCCGTAGCGGGTGCAGCAGATGGTGGTGCGGCCGGCGCCGTTGCGGGCGTTGGCGTAGATGATGGACTCCATCATGGCCTTGGACTTGCCCATGGCGTTGATGGGGTAGGCGGCCTTGTCGGTGGACAGGCACACGACGCGGTCGACGCCCTCGTCGATTGCCGCGTGCAGGACGTTGTCCGTGCCGATGACGTTGGTGCGCACGGCCTCCATGGGGAAGAACTCGCAGGAGGGAACCTGCTTGAGGGCGGCGGCGTGGAAGATGTAGTCCACGCCGTGCATGGCGTCGCGCACGCTCTGGGCGTTGCGGACGTCGCCGATGAAGAAGCGCACCTTGGAGGCGAGCTCGGGCGACTTCTCCTGCAGGCGGTGGCGCATGTCGTCCTGCTTCTTCTCGTCGCGGGAGAAGATGCGGATCTCGGCCAGGTCGGTGTTCATGAAGTGCTTGAGCACGGTGTTGCCGAACGAGCCGGTGCCGCCCGTGATCATGAGGGTCTTGTCCTTGAATGCGGTGGTGGGTTTCATCTACTTGCCTTCCTTGCGTTTAGCGCCCGTGAACTGGTAAAAGAGAAATTTGGTATTAGTAACGAGATATCGTTTGAATAATCGCTTCGGCTCCTGCATCAGGCGGTATAGCCACTCGAGACTTAGGTTCTGCATCCAAATCGGTGCCTCCGGCACCACGCCGGCGAGGACGTTGAAGGCACCCCCTACGCCGATCATCAGTGGCTGAGGGCCGCCTTTAAGCTCATGCATGAGGACTTCCTGGCGCGGAGCGCCAAGTGCAATCCATGCAAAGTCGGCGCCAGAATCGGCAATGCGTCGTGAAAGGTCTCGTTTCTCGCCATCGGAAAGCGGACGAAAGACGGAAGGCTCCATGCCAGCAATTTCCAAGCCTGGATACTCTTCCTGAAGCGATTCCTTGAGCGCCTCGAGGTTTTTCTGTTCGTTGCCGTAGAAGTAATGGCTCCATCCGTGCTGAGCGGAAATACTGAAAATCTCGCGCATCAGATCCGGACCGGTCACGCGCCCCATCGACGTGACCGTCTTTCGGCCGACAACCGATAGGGGCTTCCCATCGGGAACGGACATAACGGACTCAGCCTGACAGGACCAGTAGCTGGGATCGTCATGGGCCATGACCGACGTATGGGCGTTAGAGACGCAGATATACTCGCCATGCAGATTGTCGATATTATGGGTAATGAAATCGACGCATTCAGGCATATTGGTGCCCGTGATCGGGACATCGATCACGGGCACACGGTTTAATTCGGGATAATGATGATAGGACTTAAGCACTAAAACGCACCCTTTCCCGTGATTACTTCAATAACGGTGAGGGCGATAATCCTTAAGTCGGTGAGAATGCCACGCCTCGCAATGTACTCAAGATCTCGCTGGACCATACCGTCGAAACCAGTTGAGTTTCGATCAGTAACCTGCCACCATCCAGTAATGCCGGGCTTCACGGCCAGGCGCTGCAGGTCGTACTCGGTGTACTCGGCCACCTCATTCGGCAACGGCGGACGCGGGCCCACGACCGACATCTGGCCCAGGAACACATTCAGGAACTGCGGGAACTCGTCGATGGAATGTTTGCGGATGAATTTCCCGATCTTGGTGATGCGCGGGTCCTCCTTCATCTTGAACATGGCGCCGTCGATCTCGTTTTGATCCATTAGCTCGACGAGGCGCTCGTCGGCGTCCTTGTACATGGAACGGAACTTCCACATGCGGAATGTTGTCAGGCTGCCGTCGGGGCGGGTCTGTCCCACGCGGATCTGGCTGTAGAAGGGGCTGCCCTCGCTTTCCAACCGGATGGCAGCGGCGAGAATTAGGCTTGGAATCGCGATAGCGACGAGCGCGACACTGCTGAACACGATGTCGAACGCGCGCTTGACGGCACGGTAGGCCAGGCGCGAGCGATCCCAGTCCATGATGGATTGCATGGCCTTGTAGCGACTGGCGCTCTCACGCCGTTCCATGGCCTGAGCGATGAGCGCCGCCCCCGCGGGCGCATCCGTTGCATATTGAGGTTTATCCGACACGTTCTCTTCCAACACTTCGTCCCCGGCTCGGGGATCCTCCCTGTTCTGCGTAGCGACAGCCTGCAGCTAGGCGATCGCCTTTTTAAGGTTTCGCATTACACGCTGCTCGGCCGAAAGCACGGCAAGGCCAACGCGCGTAGTCACTCGTCGACCGCACAGGTCGAGCTCCAAATAAGCAGTACTCTTGCGTCTGTTAATGGTTTTGATAAGGCCTTCGTGGCCCAACAGCGGACCTGCCGTCACTACGACCTGGTCGCCGTCTTTTAGGGCCTCGCTCATGGGCACTACGCGGTCTCCCCTGTGCGTAAAGCCGCCAATAAGCTGGACCTCTTCTTTTGCCAACGGCACAAAATGACCGTCCTGAGAAAGCACCCGGGCAAAGTCGTCCATGCGTAGCAGATACTGTTGCACGGTTCGAGGATCTGCCGTATCGCAGATAAGATAACCGGGAAAGAGCGGCTTGGTCGTATTGACCCATTCGCCGTGTACTTTAATTTCGGTTTGAAATTGGGGATAAAAGAGCTCCTGCATGGCGCTCGTAGGCACCATACGCTCGATGCGCTCGCGCATTACGTCTTCGCGACCGTTAATGACCTGGATTACATACCACACGAGCACCACCCCCTTGCTGTCTTACGTGTGGCTCACGGGGTTTGGGTATGGCTTCGCCAGGGCGCTTGTGCGCGAAGGCGCTCCATATTCAAACCCTGAGCCCAGTCAGACAAGCACGTGGCTCTGCCCCACCGTGAACGGTATGTACAAATGCAGTTGCTAGAGACGCGGACGTGTATCGCAAAATGACCGCGTCCCCAGCTGGCTGCGTGCGAGCCAGTCAAGCGGGAACAAAACTGGACCGCACGCAAACAGCTGTAGGACTGCTACGTTTTGGCATACAACTATTAATTATTTGCATTTGAGATAATACTCACTACAAATAAATAACGTCGCATGACTTCTTTATTGGAGCTCGTGGTGTTTCTGGCACCGCCGTTACGGCCGGATGCTGATCGACCCTGCGCTTTGTGGCTTGCTAAAGCCGTGAGCACAGTTGAACTCATGTAACGCTAGGTATCCTAGCACAAGCTGATGACGAAACTGATTTTGGTTGTGCCGGACAACATTTCGTTCATTTGACGTGTTCAAGGGGGTTGTTTTGGGAAATTGTTCACATTGATGCAGGTTATTAACGTACTGGCGGTGATTAGGGGCGTTACTGAACGCCTAAATGAAGCGGCGAACTACGCCGATAATCGCGTATGTCAAACAAACTAAGTACAGACATGGGAAATAAATTGTGCAACTTTTTGTTGGCGTAGGTGGGGTTTGCAGCGCGTGGTGTTTTGGCATCAAAAAAAGCCTTCGGAATTCCGAAGACCTTTGCATTCACGATGGTGGAGACGAGGGGGATCGAACCCCTGACCTCTTGACTGCCAGTCAAGCGCTCTCCCAGCTGAGCTACGCCCCCGTGACGAGGAGATACTATAGGGGAAGACTTTCTTTGATGCAAGAGGTTTTTGTTGAAACTTTTTCTTACGGGTTTTCCTGGGACGGGGCTGAATTGACTGATTTTGACTTCGGCAAAATCAGTCAATTAGCCCACCGTCCCGATAAAACCCTCACGTAACAAATACGCTATTGCAGTACCGGTGTGGACTTCGATCTTTGCGGTTGACCTGACTATGTTGCTGATACCTGTGTCCGCCAAAAGGCCTAGGGGGCTGTGATCTAGTTCCCACTCTAGGCCGTGTTCACTTACCTCGGTGTTGGGGGCGATCGCGATGATAGAGAAGGTTTTGCCCTCGGCGTTTTCGATGGTCCACGACTCACCTATGTGAAGGATGCGGGCGACCACCTTGTCCTCGGTAATCCAGACAGGGGCATCCTCGTAGCCCGCGAGCAGCCCCAGTACGGATAGCGCCATATCAGGACGGCCGCCCGTGGCGCAGGTCGCGACCACTTCGGCACCCGGCCAACGACGGCGGACGGAATCGAGCGCCAGCGCTAGATCGGTATAGTCTTTGTACGGGGCGTGGCGCTCTACCTCAAAATCGCTGGCAGCATCGACCAAAGCGCGACCTGCATCGCTCACCGTGTCGGCATCCCCCACATATACGTCGCAACCCAGTCCCGCGCCCAGCAGCGCGTCGAGTCCGCGGTCCACGGCGACAACGTGATCGCACTTCCCCGCTAGCCTACGCAACAGATCCGCGCTCGCCACCACGGGCGAGCCGCAGACCACTAATACTTTGCAAGCCACAGTCCTCGCCTAGCCTTCATATGCAAGAACGCGATCCAAATCCAGCTCCTCGTAGCTGTCGATAAAGATATCGCAGTTGGAACGCACCTCGTCGCGCTTCATGCGGCCGTGCGGGTCATAGATGCCCACGCGCTTAAAGCCGGCGGAGCCAGAGCTCTTTAAGCCAAAGACCGCATCCTCAAACACCCAAGCGCGCTCAAACTTGTGCCCATGGCGCTCTTCCAGGCGACGCAACGCCAGCTCGTACACATCGGGGAATTGCTTGGAGCGTCCTGCCTCACCCGTCGTGGTAACAAACTCCATGTAGGCATCGAGCCCGGCGCCCGCAAGCGCAGACTTAACCAGCTCGGCTGGCGTAGACGTGGCAACGCACATGGCAATGCCCGCCGCCTTCGCCTGCTCCAAAAATGCCAGGAGCCCCTCGCGCGGCGGCACCTTGGAGTACCCATCAATCAGAATGTCGCTCAGCTCGCGATAGAGCTCCTCGCCATTTGCGCCAATGCCCCAGGTGTCGTGGTAGGCCTGGCACTCGTCCTCGAGCGACAAATGCTCAAACTGGGCAAAATCGTCGACCGATACATCAATGCCATGACGGCGTAATAACTCGGGCTGCGCATAGCCCCAGACGGGGGTGCTATTAACCAGTGTTCCGTCGCAATCGAAAATAAAAGCAACATTGGGAGCGGCGGTCTGGGACATAAACGTACCTTTCGATGTCAAATGGTAAACAACCTGCTAAAAACGTTTTACCAAACGTCAATCTAATAGTCTAGAAACCCTATTTGGTAAAACTGTCAAGAGTTTTACCATCGCAATTCTGCCAGTGGTATAAACATGGCGCTCGCCGATTAAACACCGCCGCAAATCCACTTTTCTCCATAAAAGAAACGAACAGGTGTTATCGTATTTCGTGCCGAAAGTTCCACCGAGCACGCGAGGTGGAACGAATCATAGAACTATCGCCGTCCCTTCGATTCGTGCAGCCTTGGACCTTTCGCATCTAGTCACCAAGGCAACACGCTGCCGCGTCATGATGGGATCAAACGTGAGCGATACAAAGCTAAAGCCAGCAACTAAAAAGCCCGCCGCCCGCAAGCCAGCTCCGCACGCACCGGAGCTTTCCAAGGACGATGTCTATCTGTTTGGCATTGGTATGTGGGAGCGCAGCTGGGAAAAGATGGGCGCGCACCCCGACACGCAGAACCGTACGCGCGGCTGGCGTTTTTGCGTTTGGGCGCCCGACGTAAAGAGCGTTCACGTCATTGGCGAATTTAATAGTTGGGATGAGGAAGCCAACCCGCTGGTGCCCGTACATACGAGCGCCATTTGGGAAGGCTTTATTCCTGGCGCCGAGCAGGGCCAACTCTATAAGTATCTCATCGAGACCAACGAGGGCGAAAAGCTCTACAAGGCCGATCCGTACGCCTTTAAGGCCGAGTGCCCTCCGGGAACGGCCAGCGTGCTGTGGACCCTCGATGGCTACCAGTGGAACGACGCGGCTTGGCTCAAGCGCCGCGCCAGCCACAACCATATGACGCAGCCGCTTAACATCTACGAGGTGCATATTGGCTCGTGGAAGCGCCACGGCGATGCGCCGCAGGGCGAGCCGGACGAATATGGCAACTACCCCGGCCCCATGGATCCCTTCCCCGCACAGCGCGGCGAGTTCTACACCTACGACGACCTGTCGGTGGAGCTCGTGGACTACGTGCGCGACATGGGCTACACGCATATCGAGGTCATGCCGCTTATGGAGCATCCCTTCGATGGCTCTTGGGGCTACCAGACGACCGGCTACTACGCCGCCACGTCGCGCTACGGCAACCCGCAGCAGCTCATGCACTTTATCGATGCGTGCCATGAGGCGGGCATTGGCGTGATCATGGACTGGGTGCCCGGCGGTTTTTGCGCCGACTCCCACGGCCTTGCCACCTTTAACGGCCACATGCTGTTTGAGCACGAGATTCACCCCAACTGGGGCACGCACAAGTTCGATTTCGCCCGTGGCGAGGTCCGCTCCTTCCTGGTCTCCAACGTGCTGTATTGGCTCGAGAACTTCCACGTGGACGGCATTCGCATGGACGGCGTGTCCAGCATGCTGTACCTCAACTTTGGCATCGACGATCCCGGCCAAAAGAAGTTCAACAAGTACGGTACCGAGGAGGACCTGGACGCCAGCGCGTTTATCCGCCAGGTTAACTGCGCTGTGGAGGCCCATTTCCCTGACGTGATGATGATGGCCGAGGAGTCCACCGCGTGGCCGCTCGTGACCTACCCGCCGCAGGACGGCGGCCTGGGCTTCCACTACAAGTGGGACATGGGCTGGATGAACGACACCCTGCACTACATGCAGACCGACTTTCCGTGGCGCCCCGGCAACCACGGGCTGCTCACGTTCTCCATTATGTATGCCTTTACCGAGAACTTCATTTGCCCGCTGAGCCACGACGAGGTCGTACACGGCAAGTGCTCGCTCATCGGCCGCATGCCGGGCGACTGGTGGCGCCAGTTTGCCGGCCTGCGCACGCTGGCCTTCTACCAGATGACGCACCCCGGAGCCAAGCTCAACTTTATGGGCAACGAGATCGGTCAGTTTATCGAGTGGCGCTATTACGAGTCCATCCAGTGGTTCCTGACCGAGGAGTATGAGACCCACCGTCATCATCAGGCGTTTATTAAGGCGCTCAACCACCTGTACACCGCCGAGCCCGCCCTGTACGAGCGCGGTTACACCGACGACGGCTTTACCTGGATCGACGCGGACAACTCCAAGCAGTCCATCGTGAGCTTTGTGCGCCAGGGCGAGGACGTCGATGACGATCTGGTGATCCTGATCAACTTTGACCCGGCGAGCTACGAGAGCTTCCGTGTGGGCGTGCCGCGCGAGGGCGACTGGGAAGTTATCTTTGATTCCGACCGTCCCGAGTTTGGCGGCAGCGGCTATGCCGGCGAGGAGCCCTACACCTGCTCGAGCGAGCCCTATCCCTGGAACGGGCAGATGGACTCCATCGAGATTAAGGTGCCCGGCCTCGCTGGCGTGGTGCTTAAGCGCCGCGGTCCCAGCAGCTACAAGCCGCCGGTGGTTGAGGAGCCCAAGGCTGCGCCCAAGAAGCGCACGTCCTCGGTAAAGCCCAAGGCCTCGGCTGCTAAGAAGGCTCCGGCTAAGGCGAAGACAACCAAGTCCGCCACCAAAGCCACGGCTAAGCCCACGGCCAAAAAGGCAGCCACTAAAAAGGCTGCTCACAAGGCTAAGGCAGCCGCTGTTAAGGCTCCTGCCAAGAATGCGTAACAAAGCCGTTACAGCTGTACTTATCCGCCCCGCCGGGGCGTAGGATACAAGTCATAACCGTTCCGGGAGAAACATCCCGGGGGAAAGGAACGTATGAATAAGATCTTCGACAACAAGCAGGAGTTTACCGAGCTCTATCGCGATGCCGTCATGAGCATTAGCGGCAAGAGCGTCGAGGCCGCCAGCGACCTCGACCGCTTTAACGCCCTGGCCAAGCTCGTGGCCGAGAAGGCGCGCACCGTTGCCACCAAGAGTGACGCCCGTGTGACCGCCGAGGGCAAGAAGCGCGTGTACTACTTCTCGATCGAGTTTTTGATCGGCCGCCTGCTCGACAACTACCTGCTCAACTTTGGCGTGCGCGACATGGTTGCCGAGGCGCTCGACGACATGGGCTTTGACCTGTCCGTCATCGAGAACCAGGAGCCCGATCCGGCGCTGGGCAACGGTGGCCTGGGCCGTCTGGCCGCATGCTTCCTGGATTCCATGGCAGCCGAGGGCATTGCAGGCTATGGCAACGGCATGCGCTACCGCTACGGCCTGTTTAAGCAAGAGATCGTCAACGGCAGCCAGGTCGAGGCCACCGACGAGTGGCTCACGCACGGCTATCCCTGGGAGGTCCGTCGTCAGGACAAGGCCGTGACCATCAAGTTTGGTGGCCATGTAGAGGGCTTTGAGGAGGACGGCCGCACGTTCTACCGCACGGTGGACACGCAGGACATCCTGGCCGTCCCTTACGACATCCCCGTGGTGGGCTATGCCGGCGAGACCGTCAACAAGCTGCGCGTCTGGGCCGCCGAGCCGGTCGAGGAGCACTTCGATCTGGAGGCCTTCAACCGCGGCGACTACGCCCTGGCCGACGCCGAGCGCGCCGAGGCCGAGGCCATCAGCGCCATCCTCTACCCCAACGACGCCGGCGAGCACGGCCGCCTGCTGCGTCTGAAGCAGGAGTACCTGTTTGTATCGGCCGGCATCTACAGCCTGCTCGACACCTTTGAGAAGGAGCACGGCGAGAACTGGGAGCTGCTGCCGCAGTTTGTGGCCATCCACACCAACGATACGCACCCTGCCATGTGCGGCCCCGAGCTCATGCGTATCCTCATCGACGAGAAGAAGCTCGAGTGGGATGACGCCTGGAACATCGTGACGCAGGTTGTGAGCTACACCAACCACACCATCCTGCCCGAGGCCTTGGAGAAGTGGCCCATCGGCACGTTCTCCAAGCTGCTCCCCCGCGTGTACCAGATCATCGACGAGATCAGCCGTCGTTGGCACGAGTCGTTCGACACCACGCAGGAGGGCTGGCAGGAGCGTCTGCGCCAGACCGCCATTCTGTGGGACGGCGAGATTCGCATGGCCAACCTGTCTGTGATCTGCAGCCATAGCGTCAACGGCGTGGCAAAGATCCACTCCGACATCATCAAGAACATCGTGCTCAAGGACTTCTATGCCCTGACGCCCGAGAAGTTCAACAACAAGACCAACGGTATCTCGCACCGTCGCTTCTTTGCCGAGGCCAACCCCACCTACGCCAAGCTCGTGACCGAGGCCATTGGCGATGGCTGGCTCAAGGACGCTTTTGAGCTGGAGAAACTCAAGGAGTTCCAGAACGACGCCGAGTTCCTCAAGGCCGTGGGTGCCTCCAAGCGCGCCAACAAGGAGCGTCTGGCCGCCTACGTTAAGGCCGAGACCGGTCTGGTCATTGACCCCAACACCGTCTTCGACGTTCAGGTGAAGCGCTTCCATGCCTACAAGCGCCAGCTCATGAACATCATGAAGGTGATGGACATCTACAACCGTCGCATCGCCGATCCCAACTTCCACGTGACGCCGACGACCTTCATCTTTAGCGGCAAGGCTGCCTCGAGCTACACCTTTGCCAAGGAGACCATCCGCCTCATTAACTCCGTGGCTGACGTCATCAACAACGACCCGCGCGTCAACGAGGTCATGAAGGTCTGCTTTATCCCCAACTTCCGCGTGAGCAACGCCCAGCTCATCTACCCCGCCGCCGAGATCTCGGAGCAGATCTCCACGGCCGGCAAGGAGGCCTCGGGCACGTCCAACATGAAGCTCATGATGAACGGCGCCATTACGCTGGGCACCCTCGACGGCGCCAACATCGAGATCGCCGACCTGGCCGGCCGCGAGAACGAGGCCATCTTTGGCCTGACCGCTCCCGAGGTCGAGCAGCTCTGGGCATCCAACAGCTACTTTGCGTGGGATACCCTCAACGGCGACCGCGAGCGTCTGGGCCGCGTGATGGACGAGCTCAAGGACAACACGTTTGCGGGTCTTTCGGGCAACTTCGAGAGCATCTACAACGAGCTCATGAACAACAACGACCCCGACCTGGTCATGGCCGACTTCCGCAGCTACGTGGATGCATGGGAAAAGCTCACCGGCAGCTACGGCGACCAGGAAACCTGGAACCGCAAGGCCTTGCTCAACACCGCCTCCTCCGGCTGGTTCTCGAGCGACCGCACCATTCGCGAGTACCGCGACGAGATCTGGCACGCGTAAAGGCGCGCGAGCTCCCTTTGCCGCACGGCATTACTCGACGGGCGTGACAGAGCGCCGCGCCCGTCGCAAATGGGTTTAGGAACATCGATGACAGAAGGAGAAATCGATGAGTAAGAAAGAATGCATCGCGATGCTCCTCGCAGGAGGACAGGGCAGCCGATTGGGGGCACTCACCCAAAAGATCGCTAAGCCGGCGGTTAGCTTTGGTGGCAAGTTCCGCATTATCGACTTTTCGCTGTCCAACTGCTCCAACTCGGGCATCGACACGGTGGGCGTTCTGACGCAGTACCGCCCCTACCTGCTGCATGCCTACGTGGGCTCCGGCGAGGCGTGGGACCTGGACAGCCGCGACGGCGGCGTGTCGATCCTGCCGCCGTACGAGACGCAGACCGGTGGCGCCTGGTATGCGGGCACGGCCGACGCCATTACGCAGAACCTCGACTACATCAAGGCCAACGACCCCAAGTACGTCCTGATTCTTTCGGGCGATCACCTGTATCGCATGGACTACCGTAAGATGCTCAAGACGCACATTGAGAACAACGCCGACCTCACGGTGAGCGTAATGCCCGTGCCGTGGGAGGAGGCCAGCCGCTTTGGCATCCTGACCACCGACCCCGAGGACGGCCGCATCACCAAGTTTACCGAGAAGCCCGAGAAGCCCGATTCGAACCTCGCGTCCATGGGCATTTACATCTTCTCGGCCGACGTGCTAATCGAGGCGCTCGAGGAGGACGCTCTGGACCAGCGCTCGAGCCACGACTTTGGCAAGGACATCATCCCCAAGCTGCTCGGCGAGAACAAGCGCCTGTACAGCTACGAGTTCCACGGCTTTTGGAAGGATGTTGGCACCATCGCCAGCTTCCACGAGACTTCGATGGACCTGTTGGGCAACAACCCCGAGTTCGATCTGTTTGACAAGAACTTCCCCATCATGTCCAACATCACCACGCGTCCGCCGCACTACATTGGCCCGGACGGCCGCCTGGACGACTGCCTGGTCTCCAACGGCTGCAAGATCTACGGCACCGCTCGCCACTCGATCCTTTCGACCGATGTCATCATCGAGGAGCGCGCCGTGGTCGAGGACTCCGTGCTGCTGCCGGGTGCGCACGTTAAGAGCGGCGCACACATCTGCCGCGCTATTTTGGGCGAGAACTCCACGGTCGAAGAGGGCGTGAAGCTCGGCTCTGTCGATACCACCAAGGATACGGCCGTCGTTGGAAATGACGTCGTTATCGGGAAGGGGGAATGATCCGATGATCAATCGCAAGGCCATCGGTTATATCACCGCTAACTACTCTTCGACCTACGGCAGCGTGCTGCTCAAGGACCGCCCCATCGCGTCCGTTCCGTTTTTGGGCCGCTACCGCCTGATCGACTTCCCGCTCTCCAACATGATGAATGCCGGCATTAAGACCGTCGGCGTCGTCATGCCGGGCAACTACCGCTCGCTGATCGACCACGTGGGCTCGGGCAAGGACTGGGGCCTGGACCGCAAGAAGGGCGGCCTGTTCATGGTGCCCGGCAACGCGTATGGCACCACCAAGGGCGGCATGCGCTTCCTGCTGCGCGACATCATCTCCAACAAGACGCTGTTCCAGCGCTCGGAGAAGCCCTATGTTGTGATGATGGGCACCAACATCATCTTTAACATGGACCTCAACACCATCATCGACGCGCACGAGAACTCCGGTGCCCAGATGACCGTTGTGTACTGCAAGGCCACGCGCAACGTCGATGACGAGACCAAGCTCGAGATCAACGAGAACGGCCGCCTGACGGGCGTGAGCGCCGGCGTCGTGTACGGCGACAACGCCTCTATGGACTGCTGCATCGTCAACCGCGAGACACTGCTCGAGATTATCGACCACTACCAGGCCGCCGACTATCTGGACCTGCTCGAGGCACTCCAGGGCGACTTTGGCAACATCGACGTGTGCAGCTACGAGTACAAGGGCGAGGTCGTGGGCGTGTTTAGCGAAAAGTCGCTGTATCGCCGCAGCATGGACCTGCTCGACCAGACCGTGGCCGATCAGCTCTTCGATCCCGAGCGCCCGATCCTGACCAAGGCTCACGACGTGCCGCCTTCGCGCTATGCGACCGGCAGCCACGCGTGCAACTCGATTATCTCGGCCGGCTGCATCATCAAGGGCACCGTGCGCAACTCGATCCTGTCGCGCGGCGTCGTGGTCGAGGAAGGCGCTTCGGTGACCAACTCGATCATCAACCAGAGCTGCATCATCAAGAGCGGCGCCCGCGTTGAGAACGCCATTCTGGACAAAAACAACGTGGTTCCCACCAACACCGAGCTTCGCGGCACGCCCGAGAACATCCTGGTGCTGGGCAAGGCTCCGTTAACTTCCGACACCACCATCGTACGTTAACGTTGGCACCGCAACATCGCTCGTAACATGTAGAATAGCCGCCCGGTTAGCGCCAGGCGGCTATTCTCGAATTGCAACATGGGAGACAATATGGCAGATTCCAGCAAAAAGATGCAGATCGTGTTTGCCTCGGCCGAGTGCGCGCCGTTTGTGAAGACCGGCGGCCTGGGCGACGTGGCGGGCTCGCTGCCTGCGGCGCTCGTGCGCGCCGGCGCCGAGGTTATCGTGATGGTGCCCAAGTACGCCACCATCAAGGACGAGTACAAGGCACAGATGGAGCACTTCTCCGACTTTTACGTGAGCCTGGGCTGGCGCAACGAGTACTGCGGACTCGAGAAGCTCGAGCACGACGGCGTCACCTATATGTTCATCGACAACGAGCGCTACTTTGCGCGCGACTATCCGTACGGCTTCTTTGACGACGGCGAGCGCTTTGCGTTCTTCTCCAAGGCCATCACCGAGAGTCTGCAGCACCTGCCGGCCGGCTTTGAGTGCGACATACTGCACTGCAACGACTGGCAAACGGCACTTGCGCCCGTGTTTTTGCGCGAGTTTTACCAGGGCCTGCCGCTGTATGACCGCGTCAAGACCGTGTTCTCGATCCACAACGTGGCGTTCCAGGGCCAGTTTAGCGACACCGTGATGGAGGATATCCTGGGCGTGGCGCATATTCCGGCGGCCGCCTCGCAGCTGCGTTGCGATGCCTGCAGCATCAACTACATGCTGGGCGCGCTGCACTATGCCGATGCCATCACCACGGTGAGCCCCACCTATGCGGGCGAGATCCAGACGCCCGAGTTTGGCGAGGGCCTGGACGGCGTGCTGCGCGAGCGTTCCTACGCGCTGCAGGGCATCCTCAACGGCATTGACGTTGCGGGCTTTGACCCGGCGACCGACAAGCGCATTGCCGCCAACTACACCGTGGAGGACCGTTCCGGCAAGGCCGTGTGCAAGGCCAAACTGCAGGAGGAGCTGGGGCTCGAGGTTCGCGACGACCGCCCGCTTATGGTGATGGTCACGCGCCTGACGCGCCAGAAGGGCATGGACCTGGTCATGTACGCGCTCGACCGCATTCTGGCCGGCGGCGTGCAGGTGGCCGTACTGGGCACCGGCGACCGCGACTACGAGGACGGCCTGCGCTACTTCCAGGACAAGTACCCCGGCACCATGGCCGCGCGCATCGAGTTTGACCCGGCGCTCTCGCAGCGCATGTACGCTGCCGCCGACATGTTCCTGATGCCTTCGAAGTTTGAGCCCTGCGGCCTATCGCAGATTATCGCCATGCGCTACGGCACCCTGCCCATCGTGCGCGAGACCGGAGGTCTGAAGGACACCGTGCAGCCGTACAACGAGTTTACCGGCGAGGGCACGGGTTTCTCGTTTACCAACTTTAACGGCGACGAGATGGGCGACGCCGTGTTCCGCGCAGCGCGCCTGTTCTGGGATAACCGCGATGCCTGGAACCAGCTGGTCACGCAGGCCATGAGCCAGGACTTTAGCTGGACGCGCTCGGCCGACAAGTATCTGGACCTGTACTTCTTTATGCATCCGGAGATTGAGAGGCCGGCGGCGGTTGTCGACGAGCCTGAGGCTGTTGCTGAGAAAGTTGAGGCCGAGCCCGAGCCCCAGGCCGAGGTTGTGGCCAAGCCCGAGCCTAAGGCTGAGGAGAAGCCGGTTGGGGCTAAATCTGAGGTGAAGGTTGAGACAGCTCCCGAGGCTGCTCCCGAGGCTGAGGCTAAGCCGGCTGCGAAGCCTGCTGCCAAGAAGACCACGACGCGCAAGACGACGGCCAAGAAGGCTACGACAACCAAGGCCGCTGCCACCAAGACCACCGCTGCCAAGGCAACTACCGCCAAGGCAACGACTACGCGCAAGCGCACGACCGCCGCTGCCAAGAAGGCCGCCGAGGCCGAGGCTGCTCCCGAGGTAAAGACCGAGACCAAGCCGGCCAAGAAGACTCCGGCCAAGACTGCAGCCAAGAAGACGACCGCGACCAAGACCACGACCGCCAAGAAGGCCACGGTCACAAAGTCGACCAAAACCAAGGCTGCCGCAAAGCCGGCCGCCAAGGTCGAGGAGACGCCTGCCGAGTCCAAGGCCGAGGCAGCTGTCGAGGCCAAGCCGGCCGCCAAAACCACAACGCGCAAGCGCACCACAACGACCGCCAAGAAGGCCACGACCAAGGCTGCCGCCCCCAAGGCTGAGGCTAAGGCCGAGGAAAAGCCCGAAGTAAAGGCCAAGCCGGCACCGAAGGCCGCCGAGGACAAGACCGCTCCGAAGGCTACGGCAAAGACCGAGCCCGCCAAGGAGACCCCAGTCTCCCCCGCCGCACCGACTGAGGAAAAGGCCCCGACCAAGAAGACCTCCGTCCGCAAGGCAACGGCCACCCGCAAGCGCCGCTAGCATACAGACGATTCAAAACCTCATCAAACCCTAAGCAAGGGGCGCTCCAACCGGGCGTCCCTTCTCTGTAGGTAGTGGTAAATCGATTTTCTAGGACAACCGTTCGCCGATGGTAAACGGATGTTGTTTATACAGCCTGTGTACAAAAGATATACTTACAACTTGCGCGTAAAGCCCATGGCCCGCAGGCCGTGATTCTATTGAACTGGACCGTATTATGAGATTGATTCACAACAGCCGCCTGCCGCAGTTTCGCACTCCGTTTGGCGCTGTGACCACTGGAACTTCCGTTGCACTCTCGGTGATATTGGAGGATGCCGATCCCAACCAGGCAACGCTTACGCTGCGCACCTGGGTCGATGAGGTCGGTGAGTCTCTGTATCCTATGACGCACGAGGGCGACGGCATATTTACCGTAGAGCTTGAGTGCACCGAGCCCTGTCTTATCTGGTACAGCTTTATCTGCAATATCGAAGGCCAGCCCGAGGTTCGCCTGGGCGCGCCGCAGGGCCGCACCGGCGGCGAGGGCGTAACCTACGACTACGCCGAGGTACCTTCCTTCCAGATTACCGTCTACAAGCACCGCGAGAACCGTCCCGCTTGGTACGAGCAGGGCATGGTCTACCAGATCTTCCCCGACCGCTATGCCCGCGACGAAAACTGGCGCGAGCGCACGCTGGCCGAGGTCGAAAAACCGCGCAACGGCATCCAGCGCCGCATGATCGAGGACTGGAACGAGCCGCCCGTGTACGAGCGCGCCGAGGACGGCTCCATCAAGACCTGGGACTTCTACGGCGGATCGCTCAAGGGCATCCAAGAAGACCTGCCCCGCATCGCCGAGCTGGGCTTTACGGCCATTTACCTCAACCCCATTTTTGAAGCCGCGAGCAACCACCGCTACGACACCGCTGATTACACCAAGATCGATCCGATTCTGGGCACCGAGCAGGATTTTACCGAGCTGTGCCAGGCAGCCGAGAAGCTGGACATCTCCATCATCCTGGACGGCGTCTTTAACCACACGGGCGACGACTCCATCTATTTCAACCGCTACGGCAACTACCCCGGCGTAGGCGCGTGGCAGAGCGAGGATTCGCCGTGGCGCGATGCGTTTTATTTCCACGAGGACGGCTCATACGACTGCTGGTGGGGCGTGGGCAATATGCCCGCCATCAATGAGAGCTCTGAGCTGGTACGCGAGCGGCTCCTGGGCAAGGACGGCGTGATTCGTAAATGGCTACGTGCCGGCGCTCATGGCTGGCGCCTCGATGTGGCCGACGAGCTTTCGGACGATTTCCTGGCCGAGATCAAAAAGGCCGTGCTCGCCGAGAAGCCTGATGCACTGTTGCTCGGCGAAGTCTGGGAAGACGCCTCCAACAAGATCAGCTACGGCCATCTGCGCCGCTATCTGCAAGGCTCCGAGCTGGACTCGGCCATGGATTATCCCTTCCGCGACATGGTCATCGGCTTTTTGATGGGCTACAAGAACGCCTACCAGGCAGCCGAGGATATCGAAACCCTGCGCGAGAACTATCCCCGTGAGGCCCTGTCCTGCGCACTTAATCTGCTTTCGAGCCACGACCGTCCGCGCATTATCTCGGTGCTCGGCGGCGGCCCCGACGAGTCGCAGCTGCCCGAGTGCGAGCGCAGCAAATGGCGCCTGGACGAGAACTCGATGGGCCTGGCCAAGAGCCGTTTTTGGCTCGCCACGCTCATGCAGATGACCTTCCCCGGCGTGCCTTCGATCTACTACGGTGACGAATACGGCCTGGAGGGTCTAACCGATCCGGGCAACCGCCGCACCCTGCCGACCAAGGACCAACTGCACGACTTCGACACGCTGGCTATTGTCAAAAACGCCTCCGCCGTACGCCGCGCACTGCCGTTTATGATCGACGGCGAGATCAAGGCCTTCGCGCTCAACGACGAGGTGCTGGCATACAACCGCACGGGCAAGGATGGCGAGGCCGCTACGGTTATCATCAACCGCAGCCTGCGCAATTCACACCGCGTGACGATTCCGGCGCTCGACGAATGTGCGAGCGATGTGATTAGCGGTCACGAGTGCGAGATTCACAATGGCACCGTCACGCTCGACCTGTATCCGCTGGGATCGTCGATCATCTATCACCACGCCGAGCAGCGTCTGCAGGAGCCGCTCGATTACGGTGCGGGCGTTGTGTGCCATATCACATCGGTGCCGACCGACGACGGTAAGCCCGGCACGATCGGCGCGCCCACGCGTCGTTTTATCGACCATATGGCCGCTATGGGCATGCGCTACTGGCAGGTCCTGCCTGTCAACCCGACGGACTTCTTCCGCTCCCCTTACGCCGGTCCTTCGGCCTTTGCAGGCAATATCGACCTGCTGCCCGAAAGCCACAAGGAGCTAGCCGCCGACTTTGAGACCTGGAAGGCCCACGGCGGCGAGGATGCCGATCCGCTGTACACCGCGTTTAAACATCGCAATGCCGATTGGCTCGAGAAGTACTGCGTCTATATGGCCGTCAAAAAGTACTTTGAGGGCGAATCGCGCCACGATTGGCCGGCAGATGTTGCGCGCTACAACGAGCACTTGATTGACGACAAGCGTTTCCACGACGAGGCCGAGCTTCAGGCGTACATGCAGTACCGCTTTGACCTGGCTTGGTGCGAGCTTATGAACTATGCGCACAAGAAGGGCATCGAGGTCATCGGCGATATTCCTATGTACGTGTCCGACGATTCGGCAGATGCGTGGAGCGAACCCGAGAACTTCTGGCTGTCCGATACCGGTAAGGCAATCGAGATCTCCGGTGCGCCGCCCGACAACTTTGCGCCCGAGGGCCAGGTGTGGGGCAACCCGACGTTCCGCTGGGACCACATGAAGCAGAACGGCTATAGCTGGTGGATGGATCGCCTACGTCGTGCGTTTTCGCTCTACGACCGCGTGCGCTTGGATCACTTCCTGGGCTTCCACAGCTACTTTAGCATTCCCGCGGGTAAGGCCTGCGCCGACGGGCGTTGGCTGGCAGGCCCGGGCAAGGACCTGTTCCAGACCGCCTATGACGAGCTGGGGCCGCTCAACTTTATCGCCGAGGACCTGGGCTACCTGACGCCCGGCGTTCGCGCCATGGCCTCGACCTGCGGCTTCCCCGGCATGGACGTGCTGGAGTTTAGCGACTACGATGTCCGTAGCGGCGTGCACCCTACGCCAGGAAAGATCCTGTACACCTCGACGCACGACACGTCGACGCTCGCGGGTTGGTGCACGCGCTCCTTTGCGGGCGGCGACGAGCCGAGCGGTGTTGAGGTGGCAGCCAAGCTGATGAGCGACGCGCTGACAAGCGACGCTCCCCTGGTGATGATGCCGCTGCAGGACGTGCTGGGGCTTGGCGACGACACGCGCATGAACGTACCGGGCGTGGCCACGGGCAACTGGACCTGGCAGGCTGACGAGGCCGACGTTGCGGCCGCTGAGGGCAAAACCGCACAGCTCCTGCGCAACACGCATAGATTCTGGGGCGAAGCGTGATAAAACGCCCGATATAGGGTACAGTTACAGACGTTTGAATTTATGCGGGCAGAGTGATCTGCCCGCTTTGTGCTGAAAAGGAAGTATTATGGCGCGCTACGATTACAAGTGCTCGAGCTGCGGCAACGTGTTTGAGGTTGAGCATCCCATGTCCGAGACTCCCGAGGTCGTGTGCCCGAGCTGCGGTGCCCCGGCGGCCAAGACGTTCTCGACCAGCGGTATTAAATTTGAGGGCAGCGGCTTCTACAACACCGACCAGCGAAGCGGCGGCTCCAGCACCAGCGCCACCAACGGCTGCTGCGCCAACTGCCCGCATAACCACTAGAAACCAATCAGCCCCGCGACCGACACCAATCGCAGGGCTGTTTCTTTAGCCGCCCAGGTTTCCTTATGAGTTGCGGTGAAATAAGGACTGTTTGGCGGGCAGAAGCCGCTATTCAATCCCTATTTCACCGCAACTTAGTCGTTACTTGTGGACCAGGCGGGCGCAGAAGTGGCCGTCGTAGGAGTCGGCGTTTACCGGCACGCTTTGGAAGAGGCCTCGATCGTTCTGGCGTACGGATACGAGCTTCTTGGCCTGATCGAACTCGGGGAGTTGCAGAATCTGCGCCTCGGAGAGCGGCTCCAGGCTAAAACCGGTGCCCTCGGGAGAGTTCAGGAAAGCGTCCACCACCTGCATGTTCTCCTCGTCGAAGACCGAGCACGTCGCATAGATGAGCTCGCCGCCGGCAGCCACGCGGACAGCAGCCTCTTTGAGCATCGTCAGCTGCAGCTTGGGCAGCTCAACCGTCACATCCTTTTCGGTCAGGCGCCACGGGATCTCTGGATGACGACGCATGGTTCCGGTGCCAGAGCACGGCGCATCGATAAAGACTGTGTCGAACTTAACCGGCTCGCCAAGCATGGCATCAAACGATGTGAGCACCTCATCAAGCTCGCAAGCATCACCCGAAACCGTACGAACGCCCTGAATGCCGGCCTTATGCAGGCGAGCGAGATTAAGATCGCACTTGCGATCATGCAAATCGAGCGCCGTATGCTGACGTTCATAGCCCGCACGCTTGGCCTGACACATCATCACATAGGTCTTGGTGCCACGACCGGCACCAATCTCAAGGCAGCTTCCAGGACGCGTGGCAGCTGTGGCGATAAGTTGCGCGTTGAGATCAGAGGCCACCGCGGCAGCACGCTCAAACACACCCGAAGCAACGGTAACCTGGGCATCAACCGGGGCATGGCAGCCCGGGAAGACAGGCGCGACGAGCTGCGAGATATACGGATCGGGCTTGGAAGCAAAAGCGTTCTCATGCAGGGCCAGCGGCGCGGGGGCCAGATTGCCGGCAAAGTTAAGCGCACCCTCTGGCGTGTCAAACGATGCCATAATGCGAGCGCACAGCCATCGCGGCAAGCCCATCAGGCGCGACAGACGAACCAAGCGTCGCTCGGACTCATCCACGTCGGATGCCGTGGCAAAGTCCTCAACATTGTCCGCAACCTTATGCAGAACGGCGTTCGCCAGACCGGCGGCGGACTTAGCACCGCAGCGAACCAGCTCAACTCCCTGACTTACGGCAACGCGGCCAGGCGTATGCAGGTAGAGCATCTCGAAGGCCGAGATACGAAGCGCCATGCGCACACGCGGAGCGACCTTTTTGGGCTTATCGAGAAACTGGTCGAGCAGCTCGTCCAAAATACCCTGCGTGGCGGCAACACCCAGCGCCAAGCGGGCGGCAAAAGCGGAATCGCGCTGGTCAATGGCCTTGGCGGAAGCACGGGACGAGAGCACGTCGCGCGCGTACATGCCGCGGCGATCGGCCTCCATCAGCACATCGAGCGCAAGCTTGCGCGCGGGAGACAGCTTGCTCATGACAAAACACCCCAGATAAGATCGGCACCCTGCAGGCCAGCAGCCCAAGCAGAAGCGGCCATAGCACGCTTGCCATCAGGCTTAACCTCGAGCAACTCAACCGAGCCATCGGAAAGGCCAAGGTAAACACGCTTAGCCTGAACGAGAACCTGACCCTCGCCAAGCGACACATCAGCCGCCGCAGCATCGAGCACACGCACGGTCTTGCCGGCAATCACGCAACGAGCAGGCGCGGTATCGGACGAGGCCAGTACATGATGCACGCAATCAAGCGCCGCCATGTGCGGATCCAGGCGCATCTCCTGCTTAGAAATCTTGGCAGCATGGGTAACGAGCGCCTCGTCCTGTTCGATCCACACGGCGGTGCCATCGGCAAGAGAAGGAAGCGTATCGGCAAGCAGTTTACCGCCAAGCTCACCAAGCTCCATGGTCAGCGCCTCAGCATGCTTACCGGCAACCGACGTAGACGCCTGGGCACAATAAGCGCCGGTATCAACGCCATGTCCAATACGCATGATAGAAACGCCAGCAACCTCATCACCAGCAAGAATCGCACGCTGAATAGGAGCAGCCCCACGCCAGCGAGGCAGCAAGGACGCATGAACATTCACAATACCAAGCGGCGCCATATGCAGCACCTCATCCGGCAAAATGCAACCATAAGCAGCCACACAGAAAATATCGGCTTGCGCAGCTTGGAGCGCCTCAACAACCTCGGCCGTCATACGATTAGCCTCAATAACCGGCAACCCAAGCTCAAGCGCCTTGGCCTTAATAGGAGACGGCTCCAACTTTTTACCACGCCCGCGAACAGCATCAGGACGAGTAACAACAAGCGCAATCTCATTCCCAGCCTCAACAAGCGAAGTCAAAGAAGGCACAGCAAAATCAGGCGTACCCATAAACACAATACGCATAAAGATCGTCTCCCCTCAACCAAAGCCAAGACGGCTACAAAGAACAGCGGAAAGCAAGGTTCCCAGGCCATCCGCAATAACAATTCAACAAGAACAAATATACCCAAAACCAAAGAAAGAGCCGCAATAAAAGCAGCTCTTCCAACAAAGCACCTATCAGCGAAGACGCCCCTCCCTGGCCCGACGGCACCCGGGCGAGACAAGCAGCGTCAACGTAGTCCCCGGGGCGCCCGCCTATATCGTCCCGCGCGCAGTTTCGCAGCGCAGCGAGAATGTTTGAGCACGGGATGATATAGGCGGGCGCCCCGGGGACGGACAAACCTACTCCGTCTCGCCCGGACGAGCGCCACGGGCCAGGGCGTCCTGGTACTCCTTGACTGCCTTGATACGCTGCATCGGCTTGAGTCGCTCAAACATGGTGTTGCCGTGCAGGTGATCGATCTCGTGCTGCAGGCACACGCAGAACAGGTCGCCCGTTGCCTCATACCGAATCAGGTTGGCATCCAGGTCATACGCCTCGACGACAACATGATCGGGACGCTCGATCTCGCAGCTAATGCCGGGGATGGACAGGCAGCCCTCGCTATACGGCACCAGATGGTCGCTCTGCTCAACAATGACAGGGTTGATGAGCACGTAGGGGTCGTAGTCGTTCTTGTCGCTGTAGTCGCAGTCGATGGTGACGAGCTGAATAAGCTCGCCGATCTGCGGGGCAGCCAGGCCGCAGCCGGCGTTCTCGAACATCATTTTCTTCATCTTCTCGGCAAGCGCCTCGATCGCCGGGGTGATCTCCTCGATGACGGCGCACTCCTGGCGCAGACGAGGGTCGGGCGAAAGTACGATTCCGTTGGCTTCCATGGCCATCCTTTCGGGTTGTTACATCAAATCATAGGCGTCGACGTCAACGCTCACGCTCACGCCGCGCACAGAGCCCACCTCTTTGAGGCAGGCGTCGATATCATCAGAGACATGGTACCCCACGGGCGACTTCACAAGCAGATGGAAGCGGTAACGGTCCTTGGCTCTCTCGATTACACACGAAGCCGGGCCTAGCACCTGCGGCACGGCACTCCCCGCCCGCAAAAAATCGGGCGCGGCGGCATGCCAGCGGCGCTTAAGAAGCTTTGCAATGCGCCCAATGTAGTCCTGCGCGTCGTCTCGGTTTGCCGACCACACCAAGATGTTGACCAGGCGAACAAACGGCGGGTACAGCGCGTCGCGGCGCTGGTCCAAATCGTAGTCGGTAAAGATCGAACGGTCGTGCTCAGCGACGGCACGAATGACCGGATCCTCGGGCAGGTAGGTCTGGACGATCACCTCGCCGGGACGATCACCACGACCGGCACGGCCGGCGACCTGCTCCAGTAAATCGTAGGCGCGCTCCCCTGCGCGAAAATCGGGCAGCTTAAGGGCGAAGTCGGCATTGACCACGCCCACGAGCGTGACCTCGGGAAAATCGAGACCCTTTGCGATCATTTGGGTGCCCAGCAACACGGCGCAATCGGCCGCATCGAACTGCTCGAGCAGCTTTTTGTGCGAATCCTTGCCGCGCGTGGAATCGGCATCCATGCGGATGATGGCGACGTCCTCGGGCAGCATCTGGTGCAGTGCGTCCTCGATCTGCTGCGTGCCCAGCCCCATTTTTGCCAGGTAGCGGCTGCCGCACTTGGGGCAACGACTCGTGGGCGCGGGATACGGCTGCACGCGCCAGGAGGATCCGCATGTGTGACATTGCAGCGTGTGCGTGCGCTCGTGATACGTAAGCGCTGTGGAGCAGTGGTTGCAGGTGGGAACGCAGCCGCACTCGCGACACATCAGGAACGGCGCAAAGCCACGGCGGTTATGCAGCAGCACGGCCTTCTCGCGACGCTCGACCACACGCTCCAAGCCCTCCATCAAGGGTTTTGAGAACATGGAGCGGCTGCCGTGTGAAAACTCACGGCGCAGGTCGGCAATGCGGACCGTAGGCAGCACGGCGAGTCCCGGGCGCTCGGGCATCTCGACACGCGTCCAGGTAGCACCGTTGTATGTACCGCGGCGGCAGCGGTCGAGGGCCTCGGCAGAAGGCGTGGCCGAGCCCAGCACAAGTGGGCAGCGATAGCGGCGCGCCATCTCGGCCGCAACCTCGCGCGCATGGTAGCGCGGGCTGGAGCCCTGCTTGTAACTGGTCTCGTGTTCCTCGTCGATGATGATGAGACCCAGGTCGCTGAGCGGGCAAAAGAGCGCCGAACGCGCGCCGACGACAACGCGGGCAGTACCACTGGCAACCATGTCCCACTGGTCCAGGCGCTCGCCGGCCGAAAGGCGCGAGTGGAAGACCGCGACCGTCTCGCCAAAGCGCGAGCGGAAGCGGCCGACGGTCTGGGCCGTCAGCGAGATCTCGGGCACGAGCACGCAGGCAGAGCGGCCTGCCGCGAGCACGCGCTCGATAGCGGAGAGGTAAACCTCGGTTTTGCCGGAGCCGGTGACGCCGTCAACCAGCACCACGTCGCCATGAGCGTCAAGGCGGGCGCGCTCAATCTGCGCGAGTGCCTGTTGCTGGCCGTTGGTAAGGGAGACCGGCGCCTTGCCGCTTGCCGAGGACAGCGTAGTCTGCTCGCTACAACCGCGCCAGGCACGGCGCTCCTCCACCACCACGATGCCGCGTTTTTCGAGCGCCTTGATGGTCGCCGACATACTGTTATAGAGAAGGTTGAGGTCGCGCGTCGTGACAGGACCACACTGGAGCGCCTCGATGAGTTGGCGCTGGCGGACCGCGGTCTTGGGTGGCGTGTAGTCAAAGCCTTCGGGCGTAAGCATCACCCAGCGGTTTTGGATGGGTTTGACGGCTGGACGTTCAACCGTCCACACACCGTCGTCGCCCTTGACCACACGCGGGCTGCCACCCGGAGGCAAGAACAGGCGCAGACACTCGGAAAGCGTCGCGACATACTCGCGGCTCATCCAACGTGCGATGCGGGCGGCTTCGGCGGTAAAGAGCGGTTTGCTGAGGATGGCCTCGATGGGCTTGATGCGCACCGGGTCGAGGGAGTTGTTGCCCGGCAGATCGCCCAGATCAAGCGCAGTGTCAACGACATAGCCCGCGGCGGCACGGTTACCAAAGTGGACCAGGACCGTGGATCCGATCTGGACCTCGTTGGCAAGGGACTCGGGGATGCCGTAAGCAAACGGTTCCGACAGCGCACGGGTGGGGATGTCGAGGACCACGCTCGCGTAGGCGGCAGGGGGCTCGGGCGAAGGCTTAGACTGAGCCGAGGCAGCGGCAGGCTTGGGCTTCACCGGAGCTTCCTCCGGTTCCGGCAAACCAAACAGCGACAGTTGTTGAGCCATACACCACCTCTAACGAACGGACCTGAAAGGGGTGGGACAAAATAATCAGTAGAGTTTGTCCCATGGCCGATACGAGTGTCGAGCTCGTTGCGTCACTCGAACATGGGACAAACACTACTGATTATTTTGTCCCAGCAACCCACTCATCGGTACAGAAACAAGAGCCCCGCTCGGGTGAACGGGGCTCGGATACATGCATTTGCGCGTCTACTACAGCGCCATCGTGCGAGCGCGGTCGATACGCGCCAGGCAGTCGTCGCGGCCGACGAGCGCCATGGTCTCGCCCAGCGGAGGGCTCACCATGTTGCCGCAGACGGCGACGCGCACGGCCTGGAACACCACGCGCTTCTTGAGGTCCATCTGCTCGGGCAGCGGCTCAAGCGCGGCGTCGATGGCCTCGGCAGTCCACTTGTCCACGCCCTCGAGCGCAGCCTTGGCGGCATCCAGAATGGCGCCCATGCCTTCCTTAGCCAGGCCCTTGTTAACGGATTTCTCATCATACTCGAGCGTCTCGGCCGTAGCAAAGATGGGAGCGGCGACGGTCACGGCGTCGGCTGGCATCTTGGTGCGCGGCTTGACGATGGCAGCGAGTGCGTCAATCCAGTCCTCGCCGTACTCGACGTTGCCCTCGATGAGACCCGCCTCGTGCAGCTCGGGGACCATGATCTCGTCGGCAAACTGGGCATCGGACATGCCGTTGATGTACTCGGCATTGACCCAGTCGAGCTTCTTGGGGTCGAAGGTCGCCGGGTTCTTGGAGATGCGGTCGAGCGAGAACTTGCTGGCTAGGACATCGCGCGGGATGATCGTGGTCTCGCCGTCGAGCGACCAGCCGAGCAGCGCCAGGTAGTTGACGAAGGCGTCGGAAAGGTAACCGGCGTCGCGGTACTCCTCCACCGAAGTTGCGCCGTGGCGCTTGGAGAGCTTCTTACCGTCGGCGCCCAGGATCATGGAGATGTGGGCGAACGTGGGCACGGGCGCGCCGAGGGCCTCGTAGACCATGACCTGGCGCGGGGTGTTGGACAGGTGGTCGTCGCCGCGGATGACATGGGTGATCTTCATCATGGCGTCGTCGACGACGGTCGCGAAGTTGTACGTGGGCGTGCCATCGGAGCGGAAGATGACAAAGTCGTCGAGCTCCTTGGCATCGAAGGTCACCTCGCCGTGGACGGCATCGTGGATGACGACGTCGCCGCGGTCCTCGGGCACCTTGATGCGAAGGACGTAGGACTCGCCGGCCTCGATGCGGCGGCGGGCCTCCTCGGGATCAAGATCGCGGCAACGACGCTGATAGCCCTGGAAGGGGTCCTTGCGCTCCTGCGCGGCCTTGCGGTCGGCGTCGAGCTGCTCCTTGGTGCAGAAGCAGGGATAGGCCTTGCCCTCGTCCCAAAGTTTCTGGGCGGCCTGCTTGTACAGGTCCAGGCGCTCGGTCTGGGCATAGGGGCCAAAGTCTCCGCCCACCTCGGGACCCTCGTCCCAGTCCAGGCCCAGCCAACGCATGGCGCGCAGGATGATCTGCGTGTTCTCGTCGGTAGAGCGGGTGGGATCGGTGTCGTCAATGCGCAGGATGAACGTGCCGCCGTTAGCACGGGCGAAAGCCCAGTTATAGATAGCGGTGCGGGCGCCGCCGATGTGCAGCTTGCCCGTCGGTGAGGGTGCAAAGCGGACGCGAACGTCTGATGCCATGGAAATCTCCTCGATTGCAGGATGGATGTCTAACCGCATCAGTATAAAGCAACAATGCCCACCTCCGCACAAAGGGCACCGACCCACTCATTGGGGACAGACTTAAATGATCAGTCTTTGGGCAACCTGTCGGCACTTAGGTAAGGCTGATCATTTAAGTCTGTCCCCAATGAGTAGGTGCGGAAAGGGTGTGAATGTTTGATTTACGCGCTATGATGTGCCCTTGCATAGAGAGCCCAGCGGAATGGTAACGGTCGCCGGGACACGTTTTTGAAAGGACAATCATGTCAGAAGAACTTCGTTCCATCCCACCCCAACACGGGTCCTTTGTTTTTACGTCGGAGTCGGTGACCGAAGGTCATCCCGATAAGATCGCTGACCAGATCAGCGACGCCGTCCTCGACGCAATCCTCGCCAAAGAAATAGAGCTCCAGGAGCAGGGCTACATCGCCCCCAACGGCGTGCCTGCCAACGTGGAGAACGTCCGCTGCGCCTGCGAGACCCTCGTGACCACCGGCACCGTCATCGTCGCCGGCGAGATTCGCACCCAGGCCTACGTCGACGTACAGGAAATCGCCCGCGGCGTCATCCGCCGCATTGGCTACAACCGTGCCAAGTTCGGTTTTGACTGCGACACGTGCGGCGTTATGAGCCTCATCCACGAGCAGTCGCCCGATATCGCCCAGGGCGTCGACGAATCCTTCGAGACCCAGACCGGCGCCACCACCGACCCGATTGACCTGATCGGCGCTGGCGACCAGGGTATGATGTTCGGTTATGCCTCCAACGAGACCAAGACCCTCATGCCCATGCCGCACTACCTGGCAAGCCGCCTGGCCGAGCGCCTGGCCGCCGTGCGCCACGACGGCACCCTCGCCTATCTGCGTCCCGACGGCAAGACACAGGTCACCGTGCGCTACGAGGAAGGCAAGCCCGTCGAGGTCACAACCATCGTCATCTCCACGCAGCACGCCGCCGAGATCGAAGACATGGGCAAGATCAAGGCCGACCTCATCGAGCACGTCATCACCCCGGTCATGGCCGCCGAGAACATGCCGTGGGACAACGCGGACATCTACGTGAACCCCACCGGTCGCTTTGTCGTGGGCGGCCCCATGGGAGACACGGGCCTCACCGGCCGCAAGATCATCGTCGACACCTACGGCGGCTACGGCCGTCACGGCGGCGGCGCCTTTAGCGGCAAGGACTGCACCAAGGTTGACCGCTCTGCCGCGTATGCCGCGCGCTGGGTCGCTAAGAACGTGGTCGCCGCCGGTCTGGCCGACCGCTGCGAAGTCGAGCTTGCCTACGCCATCGGCGTTTCCAAGCCCCTCTCAATCATGGTCGACACCTTCGGTACTGCGCATGTTGCCGAGGACAAGATCGTCGAGGCCGTCGAGAAGACCTTCGACCTGCGCCCGGGCGCGATCATCCGCGACCTAGACCTGCGTCGCCCCATCTACGAAAAGACGGCAGCCTACGGTCACTTCGGCCGCGAAGACGCCGACTTCACCTGGGAGAATACCGACCGAGTCGAAGAACTCAAAGCAGCCTGCGGCCTATAAATAGGTTCACAGAGCCCAGAAAGCAAAGCATTAGAACCAAAAGAAGTACCGGCCCCAACCGGTACTTCTTTTTATTTACACGGTGGTGTGAATATTTCGATGCGCAATGAACAGCACGTCCCCAGCTGATAAATTTTGACATCCAGCCACTCCAACCATGTATCCTAAGTTCCGAGGGCTTTGGTATTTGGTCGATCGCGAGTTCCGCACGAGCCGGAGGCCACTTAATGTGGCCTCCGTGCGAGCCAGGACTGTAGAGCAGGCGACCAAATACCAAAGCCCTCGGAACGACGGGATAGAACAGGAGCGCATATGGCAGGCAAGCCACAAACACTAGCTACGACCTCGGCATTCGAGATCTTGGGCCCCGTCATGGTCGGCCCCAGCTCATCGCACACCGCCGGCGCCCTGCGCTGCGCCCAAGTTGCCGCCAGCCTGCTGGAAGGCCGCATCACCAAAGTCACCTTTGGCCTGTGGAACTCCTTCGCCCACACCTACCGCGGCCACGGCACCGACCGTGCGCTCGTCGCGGGCATCCTGAGCCTCGACACCGATGACGAAAACATCAAGCAGGCCTTTGACCTCGCACGTGAGCAGGGCCTCGAATATCACTTTGACATCAAGGGCGACGACGCCTCCATCCACCCCAACACCGTCGACATCGATATGGTCGACGTCACGGGCGCCACAGCAGAGGTCCGCGGCGAGAGCTTGGGCGGCGGCAAGATGCGCATCAGCCGCATTAACGGCGTCGGCGTCGACATCTCGGGTATGTATTCCACGCTCTTCGTGGCGCACCAGGACGTCCCCGGCGTGCTCGCAGCGCTCACCAACCTGCTCGCCTACGCCCATGTGAACATCGCCTTCTGCCGCACCTACCGCACCGAAGTGGGCGGCCAGGCCTACTCCGTCTTTGAGACCGACGGCGCCCCCGACGACACCGTCGTCCCCATGCTCCGCAAGCTCGACAATGTCGATTACGCGACCTTTATCGAGCTCCCCGGTTCTGCCTCGTCGCTCTCCCCCGGCGTCTCGGCAAAGGAAATCTTCGACGACGGCGAGCAGCTGCTCGATGCGTGCGAGGAACTGGGGCTCAACATCGGCGCCGTCATGGCCGTGCGCGAGGCACGTCTGACCGGCGAGGCACACGCTATCGCCGCCATGCGCCGCGTGCTCGACGTCATGCGCGAAGAGACCACAGCCCCCATTTCCAATCCACAGCGCTCGCTCGGCGGCCTCATCGGCGGCGAGGCAAAGCTTGTCGATGCCACCAGCCGAAACGATCTGAGCATAAGCCTGATGGGCGCCGTCCAGACCGACGCCGTGGCCCGCGCCATGGCCGTGCTCGAGCGCTCCGCCACCATGGGCGTGATCGTCGCAGCTCCGACGGCAGGATCCGCGGGTGTTGTGCCCGGCTGCGTGCTGGCGCTCGCAGACCATCTGCAGCTGGACGACGAGCAGGTCATGGATGCCCTTTATTGCGCCGCCGCCATCGGCCTCAACCTCACCACGAGCGCCTGCGTTGCCGGCGCCGAGGGCGGCTGCCAGGCTGAGGTAGGAAGTGCGGCCGCCATGGCTGCCGCCGCGCTGGTGCAGATGCTCGGCGGCACACCCGAGCAGGCGCTCGATGCCAGTTCCATCGCGCTGAGTAATCTGCTGGGCCTCGTTTGTGACCCCGTCGGTGGCCTCGTGGAGGTGCCGTGCCAAAACCGCAACGCCATCGGCGTGGCAGCCGCCTTTAGCTCCGCACAACTCGCCCTCGCCGGCATCAAGAGCCTGGTGCCGTTTGACCAGATGGCACATGTCATGCTCTCGGTGGGCCACGCCCTGCCGGCCACGCTGCGCGAGACGGCAAAGGGCGGCATCGCGCAGGCTCCGGCCGCACTTTCGGCCTGTGGAAAATGCGGTGTATGCGGGTAGTGACCAAGAACGACTCGATAGTGGGACAAATGTCCCACCTCTTTTGAATGCCACCGTTTCCGTACCACAAACAACTAGGTAATCGCTATAATGCAAGCCCAGTAAAAACACGATGAGCCGCAAGGCGAAATTCGAAGGATATGCATACGATGTCGCAAAACGATCGAACTCAACTGATTCCCGATCCGCAGCAGCCGAGCAGGCACACCGGTGGCGTTCAGTCGCCGCGTCCTATCGCGCCGAGTCACAGTCAGCAGCGTGGTGCGGCAAACGCTTCCCAACGGCCGAACCAGCAGCGTCAGCAACGTCAGCAGCGCCAGGCAAACGGAAATGCGCCCAAGCAGCCCCCCACGCACGCTCGGGGCGATCGCGGCCCCACGCGCAAACCCGCCGAGAACAATAAGTCGGGCAAAAAGACGACGCTCTTTGTCGTCCTGGGTCTTATCGTCATTGTCTATATCGTAGGCGTCGTAGCGTTTTCCCAGCTAGCCTACCCCAATACCACCATCGCCGGCGTCGACGTCTCGTTCTCCAACGCTTCGTCTGCCGCCACCAAGGTCAACTCGGCATGGAAGCACTATAAGCTCACCGTGACAGGCGATGACTTTAGCTGGACGTATCAGCCCGAGTCCGATGAGCCCATCGTCGACGGCGAAGCTGCCGCAAAAGAGATCATCAGCCACAACGAAGCCTTTGTATGGCCGGTCCGCCTTGTGGAATCCTTAAGCGGCAAAACCAAAACAACCGCTACCTCCAACGAAGTCGATCTTGATCAAGACGTCGACCTGTCCATGCTCTCCGACACTTTTGACCAAAAGAAGTTTGAGGAGGATCTGGGCGCCGCCATCGACGAGTTTAACGAGGGGCGTTCGGGCACGTTCGAAGCCAATAGCTCCTATGACGAGCAGGCCGGCAAGTTTACTGTCGAGAAGGCGCGCTCCAACGAAAAACTCGACCGTGAGCATGTCATTAAGTATGCCGAGCTCGAGCTTTCCTCGCTGTCCGAGACCGTAGACCTTTCCAAGCTCGGCAACGATGCCTATGAGCCGCTCAATGGAACGCTGACCGATGATCAGATTCAGGCCGCATGCGATGCCGCCAACAACTTCCTGGGCGTCAACGTGACCCTCAAGCTCAACGGCGAGGATGCCGGCAAGGTTGATGGCAGCTCCGTGTTGCAGTGGATCAGCTTTGCCGATCCGGCCAACCCCACACTCGATACGTCGCAGATCAGCAGCTGGGCAGCCGAGCTCGCCAACGGCTTTAACACCGTGGGCTCCACTCGCTGGTGGACGCGCGCCGATGGCAAGCAATGCGCCGTAGAAGGCGGCGACTTTGGTTGGTCCATCGACAGCAGCTCGCTCGCCAAGCAGGTCGAGGACGCCATTAACAACAAGCAGACCGGCGAAATCGAGATCAAGTACTCCCAGAAGGCCGACACCTTTACCGCAAAGGGAGAGCCCGACTGGAAGGCATACGTCGATGTCGATCTATCCGAGCAGCACGCGCGCTACTACGACGAGAGCGGCAACATCGTGTGGGAGGCCAACTTTATCTCCGGCAAGCCGGGAGAGGACGCCACCCCCGAGGGCGTATGGCAGATTAACAGCAACGATGGCGCCAGCAAGCTCATCGGTGCCAAGGACCCTGAGACCGGCAAGCCCAAATACGAGAGCCCGGTCAGCTATTGGATGCCGTTCGAGGGCAATATGGTCGGATTCCACGACGCCACCTGGCAAAACGACAAGAGCTTCGATAATGCCGAGTCGTACAAGTGGTGCGGCAGCCACGGTTGCATCAACCTGCGCCTGGCCGATGCAAAGGCACTTCACGACTGCATCAAAGTCGGCCTGTGCGTGGTTGTCCACTCGTAGTGCAACGCGCGCATTCCCACAACGTGGAGCCGCTGCGACCAATCTAACAGTTCCGAAAGAATCCGCCATATGCGCCCGCCTTACGCGACGGGCGCATATACTTATTGAGGAACTTTCTATAAAGGAGACGCTATGCCGAATGTCCCCACCATCACCCCAGGCCCGGATGATGCCGAGTACACGCCCGAAGGTGCCACCGAAACGATTCCTTTGATTACAAACGTACATGCCGAAAAGCAGAGCGGACGCACGAACGATACCGCCGAGATTTCCGATGAAGAAGCCTATGCAAAGCTCAAGGCAAAGCGTGCCGAGCGTCGGCGCAAAAAGCTCATCCGACGCGGTATCGCCGTCGGTGTCGTTGTTGCCATCGCGCTCATTGCCATCATCGCAACGCTGGTCATCAACGCGCAACCCGCAGGCACCAACGGACCGGTGACCGACATGGTCACCGAAGGCACGTTTACCACCACAGTCGAAGCCAAGGGACAGCTCAAGCCTATTTCAGCCTCGGTCGTCTCCCCTTCCGTCGATGGTACGGTGGCGCAGATCAACGTGCAGGCCGGACAGAGCGTCAACGAGGGCGACGTGCTCATGACTATTAAGAACGACGCGCTCGATAACGCTGTTTCCGAGGCGCAGCGCGCGGTCGCGGCCGCCCAGGAAGACCTGAACAATGCAAAGGCGACGCTCGCGGCCGCACAGGCCGCACCGGCAACGGACGGTGACGGATCGACCGGCCCATCGGACGCAAGCACCAACGCAAATGCCGTCTCGACCGCCCAGCGCAACCTCGCCTCGGCCCAGGCAACGCTGGAGCAGGCAACTGCAAAGGCGGCCGAGCGCACCGTAAAGGCCCCCAGCTCGGGCAACATCGTCGAGCTCAACGCCAAGGTGGGCGCCACGGTAACAGGCGGCATGATCATGGGCGAAAGCGATACGAGCGGCGGCAAGCAGTGCATGCAGATCGCCGACCTGTCCAAGATGAAGGTGACGGTTCAGGTGGGCGAAAAGGATATCGCCAAAATTGCCGTGGGCCAAAGCGCCAACGTGACCTATCCCGCGTTTCCCGACATCGTGAGCCAGGGCACCGTCACGGCTATCGCCTCGGTGGCAAACTCCGACTCCTCCTCCGGGAGCGGCGGCAGTGTGACCTTTAACGTCGACATCCTCATCGAAGCACCTGACAGTCGCCTTAAGCCGGGTATGACTGCCGAGGTCTCGGTAGTGACCGAGAAGCTCGACGACGTGGTTATGGTGCCGACCATGGCGCTGATGACCGAAGACGGCGAGCACTATTACGTCAATCTGGCCACCGATTCGGAAGGCAAGAAGACGCGCCGCGTGAAGGTGACCGTCGTGACGCAAAACGACAACGAGGCTGTAGTCGGTAAGACGCAGGTCAAGCGCGACGACCAGGGCAACGAGATCAACCCAGACGTCCCGGTTACCAAGTTACGCGACGGCGACACCATCGTGACGGATACCGGCACAGGCATGACGGCAGACGGCGGCGACAATATGTCTGCCGACGAGGGCAAGTAATGCGTCCCGTCATCGACATCCGCAACGTGCACCGCATCTTTGAGAGCGAGGCCGGTTGCGCCCACATCCTGCACAACGTGGACCTGGCGGTGAACCCCGGTGAGTTCGTCGCCATCACCGGCCCCTCGGGCTCGGGCAAGTCGACGCTCATGAACATCCTGGGCTGCCTGGACAAGCCGACGGCGGGTGATTATTTCCTGCAAGGGCTCAACGTCGCCGAGCTCGACGATGATGAGCTCACCGAGGTGCGAGCGCTGAGCATCGGCTTTGTCTTTCAGAGCTTTAATCTGCTGCCGCGCCTGACGGTGATCGAAAACGTCATGCTGCCGCTGTCCTACACCAATGTGCCGCGCAGCCAGCGCGAGATGCGCGCCGTACACGCGCTGCAGGCCGTCACGCTGCCCGTCGACCACTGGGACCACCGCATATCCGAGCTCTCGGGCGGCCAGATGCAGCGCGTCGCCATCGCGCGCGCCCTTGTCAACGATCCACCCATCATTTTGGCCGACGAGCCGACGGGCAACCTGGACTCCGCCACGGGAGCGCTCGTCATGGAAACCTTCCACAAGCTCCAGGAGCGCGGCAAAACCATCGTGCTTATCACACACGACCCCGGCATCGCCGCCGAGGCCGACCGCGCCGTGACCATCCGCGACGGTCGCATTCACGACGGCGCGTATATTCCGCATGCACCGCGGACCCTACGCAGCGCCGTAGATAACCTGCCCATGATTTCCGCCTCCGCCAACCCGCCGAAAGGAGTGATGGCATGAGCGCCCGCGATCTTATCCAGGAAGCCCTTCACTCGCTCGAGGCCAACAAGGGGCGCAGCCTGCTCACCATCCTGGGCATCGTCATCGGCATCGCCTCGGTCATTGCCATGACTTCGCTCATCGGCGGCATCCAAAACAGCTTGGTCAACAGCCTGGGCCTCAACGCAGCTCGCATGGTTCAGATCTATTCGTCCCAAGAACTCTCTGATTCTGACGCCCAGAAGCTTAAAAAACTGGTGCCGCAGATTGAGCAGATCGGCATCGTCGATAGCGCGTATTCCGAGTACAAGGTCGGGGATAAAAGCTATACCGTCATGGCACACGGCGTCGATAGCGACATGCTCGATGCCGTGGGCGCCAGCAAGCTCGTTGCGGGACGTGTCTATTCACAGGCAGAGTCTCAATCAGGCTCGCGCGTGGCGCTCATCAGCCGCGGCGGCGCCGATCAGCTTTACGGCAACGAACAGGACGCACTGGGGAAAACCATCAAGGTGTCCAACGGCGAGGTGCAGATTGTAGGCGTGATTGATGGCGGCAGCGACTCCATGGGCTCGCTCACGCTGTATATGCCACGCGAAACCATCTCCGGCCTGTTTGGCGACGAGAATCCTTCATTTCCCAGCGTGACGGCACTTGCCGCCGAGGGCACAGACATGGACGAGCTCTGCAAGACCATCGAGTCTAAGGTGCGCGCGATGAAGGGCATCTCGGAGGATGATGAGTACGACAGCGTATCGGCGACCTCCATGAAAAGCGCCATCGATGCACTCAACTCGTTTATGGGCGCCTTCTCGCTCATCATGGGCGCTGTCGCCAGTATCTCACTGCTTGTCGGCGGAATTGGCATTATGAATATGATGCTCACCAACGTGACCGAGCGCATCCGCGAGATCGGTATTCGCCGTGCGCTTGGTGCAAGCCGACGTGATATCACCGCGCAGTTTTTGGCCGAGTCCTCGGCGCTGTGCGTCACCGGTGGCCTGCTGGGTGTCCTGATTGGCTATCTGCTGGCCTGGGGCCTCGCGATGTTTGCCGCAGGATCAGGGGTTCTCAACGAGCTCGGTGCCAGTGGGGAGATCACACCGAGCTTTTCAATCGCCACGGTGCTGCTGGCCTTCGGCGTCTCCGTCGGCATCGGCGTAATCTTTGGCTTCTACCCCGCTCGCCGCGCGGCAAAGCTCAACCCGGTGGAGTGCCTACGCTACCAGTAAGCCACCACCAACAAGTTGCGGTGAATTAGGGACTGAATATGCTATCTAGCAGCAAAAACAGACACTATTTCACCGCAACTTATTGAAGGGCTGTTTGCGCCAGTTCTGGGCGTCGTCCTCGAGCTATTGATGGATGACGGGCTTGTACGGGTCGAGCTTGCTCGGGACGCTCCTCCTCGCGGGCGGGAGGGCGCGCTAGGCGCGGCAAGCGCCTAGCGCGCGAACTCCCGTAAGAGCGCGTCTTCCACTTCCCGAAGCGAAAGGGCCCCGCTTCCCTCGGCGGGACGGGTGACCACGATGCAGCGCGCTCCCACGTCGCGCGCGGCGGCGAGCTTCTCGGCCGTGCCGCCTACGGTTCCCGAGTCCTTAGTCACAAGCCACTGGGCGCCCACCTGCCGAAGCATCGCCTCGTTGAGCTCGCGGGTGAAGGGCCCCTGCATGCCGATGACGTGCGACGGCGAAAACCCCGCGTCGATGCACTTCGTTATAGCACCGGGCAGCGGGAGCACACGCACGAAGAAGCGCTCCGCGAAATCGGCGACGCTCGTGTAGGGAGCAAGCTCCTTGCTCCCCGTCGTGAGAAGCGCGCGACCCGGGTTCTCGGAGAGAAAGCGCGCCGCGCAGGCGATCGACGCGACCGGCACGACGCCTTTGGGCAGCGCCTCGACCGGGCGCGCAAGGCGCAGGCATCGTGCACCCACGGCGAGCGAAGCGGCCCGGATGTTGCCGCTTGCGAGCGTAGCGAAGGGGTGCGTGGCGTCGACAACGATGCACGCGCCGGAAAGCTCGCGCTCCATGTCGGCATCGTCGAGCCTGCCCGCATGCACCTCGATGCCCGGAAGCTCGCCCAAAAGCTCGCCTCCGTACTCGGTTGCCGCGTAGGCACGGGCGGGGATGCCCGCCCTGCTCGCCCATTCGCACAGAAGGCGGCCCTCGGTGGTGCCGGCGAAGATGCGCAGCGCCGGCGCGGATGCGGGCGCCGTCACTTCGGGCCGCCTGGGCGCGTGATCTGGTAGAGCAGCGCGTTCAGAATGGCAGCCGCCACGGTCGAGCCGCCCTTGCGACCCCTCGCGACGATGGCTGGCACGCGTCGTGCGAGTAGCTCCTCTTTCGCCTCGACCACGTTCACAAACCCGACCGGCACCCCAACGACGAGCGCGGGCGCGATCTTCCCCGCGTCCATGAGCTCGGCGAGGCGCAGAAGTGCTGTGGGAGCGTTGCCGACGGCCACGATGAGCGGACCCTCGATGCCGCAAGCTTTGTCCATGCTCGCAACGGCGCGAGTCGTGCCCGCGGCGCGCGCAGCCGCGGCGACATCGGGGTCGGCCATGAAGCACACGGCCTTGCAGCCGAGCTTCGCGAGCGCGGGCTTGCTTATGCCTGCGAGCGCCATGTTCGTGTCGGTGAGCACCGTGGCCCCTGCGCGCAGTGCGTCGAGCGCACAGTGCGCGGCGTCATGGGTGAACACGAGGGAATCGGCGTACGAGAAGTCGGCAGTGGTGTGGATGACGCGCTTCACGACGGGCTCTTCGAGCGGCGGGAACGTGCGGCCGCCGAGCTCTTCGGTGATGATCTCGAAGCTGCGCCGCTCGATGTCGCCGGGCGCCATCTCCTTGGAATCCATCTAGTACTCCACTCCTTCCCTTGCACATATCCCCTGCTCGTAGGGGTGTTTCTTGCACCGCATCTCGGTTATGTAGTCGGCCTTCTCCACGATCTTGCGGGAAGGCGCGCGCCCGGTGAGCACTACTTCGACGCCGAGCGCGGACATATCGAGTGCGCGGTCCACGAGTGCCTCGTCGACAAGCCCCTTCGAAAGCGCGTCGAGCGCCTCGTCGAGCACGAGCAGTCCCTCTTGCGCGCCCTCGAGCTCGGCGAGCGCGGAAGCGAGGTTCCCATCGTGCAGCTCGCACGTCGCGGCAAGTTCTTCCGACGTCATCGACCAGGTAAACTTGTCCGACGCCTTCCCCGCGAACACGGGCACGCCAAAATGCTCGGCGAGCAGGCGCACCTCCCCGCTTTCGCCGTCTTTCAGGAACTGCACGACGACGACGCGGCGGCCTGCAGCGAGCATGCGAAGGGCGAGGCCCATCGCCGCCGTGGTCTTGCCTTTGCCGTCGCCATGATACACGTGGATCATACGCCCTCCTCGATAATGCGGTAGACATACTCCATGTCGAGCGCCCCGCGCACGACGTCGGCCAGGCGGTCAAACTCGCGCGCACGGTGATCGGCCGCGGACGCCGCGCCCGCAGCACCCACGACGCTCTCGGGCAGGCCGCGCATGCGCGCGAGCGAGCGCGCGAGGGCGAGCGCAACCCCCGGTTCGTCGAACAGGCCGTGGAGATAGGTTCCGAACACGTTTCCGCAGGCCGCGCCTTCCGGTTTGCCGCCAATCGTGCCCGCAGGAGCGCAGGAGACGGTCGTTTCGCCGTCGTGAATCTCGTACCCGCGCGCCGTCATGCCGTTCCACACCGAAAACGCGCCTTGGGCGCCCGTGATGCGCAGTGTCGACTGGGCGAGGCGCTTTTCCTCCTTGAACACCGTACTTGCAGGGATGAGCCCGAGCCCGCGCGCGGTGCCAGCGCCTTCCCTGCCGTGCGGGTCGGAAAGCTCGTCTCCCAAAAGCTGGTAGCCTCCGCATATGCCGAGCACCGGCGTGCCCGCGCCCGAAAGCGCGCGTACACAGGCTCCGATGCCGCTAGCCGCAAGCCAGCGCGCGTCGTCGAGCGTAGTCTTCGAGCCGGGAAGCACCACCAGGTCGGGTCGGCCCAGATCGGTCGTCGAGGAAACGTAGCGCACGCCCACGCCGGGCACGCGCGAAAGCGGGTCGAAGTCGGTGAAGTTCGACAGATGCGGAAGACGCACGACGGCGACGTCGATGACGCCGCGCGCCTCGCGGGCAGATAGGCGCGGCGCGAGCGAGTCCTCGTCGTCCAGGTCGAGCGTAAGATACGGCACGACACCCACGACGGGAACCCCGCACATCTTCTCGAGCGGGGCCAAACCCGGGCGCAGGATTTCCACATCGCCGCGGAACTTGTTCACCACAAGCCCCCGCAAAAGCGCGCGGTCCTCGGGCGCAAGGAGCGCGACCGTGCCGTAGAGCTGGGCAAATACCCCGCCCGAGTCGATGTCGCCCGCAAGCAGCACGGGGGAGGACACGGCGCGCGCGAGCCCCATGTTGACGATGTCATTTTCGGCAAGGTTGATTTCGGCGGGGCTGCCGGCGCCCTCGATGACGATGACGTCGTTTTCCTCCGCGAGCGAATCGAACGCCTCCAAAATCTGCGGCATGAGCGCCTTCTTTCGCGCGAAGTAGTCCCTCGCAGCGAAGGCTCCCTGCGCCTTGCCGGCCACGATGAGCTGGCTTCGGTGGCCGCTTTCGGGCTTGAGCAGGATGGGGTTCATGCGCACGTCGGGCGCGATGCCGCACGCCTCGGCCTGCATGATCTGGGCGCGCCCCATCTCGAGCCCGTCGGCCGTGACACCGCTGTTGAGTGCCATGTTCTGGCTCTTGAAGGGAGCCACGCGCAGGCCGTCCTGCGAAAGCACGCGGCACAGCCCAGCCGCAAGCAGGCTCTTCCCCGCGTTCGACATGGTGCCCTGGATCATGATGGGCTTCGCCCTACCCACGGGTATCGACCTCCTTCGCCAAGCCTCGGCCATCCGCGCCCGCCATAGCGCCGCTGAAAGAAGCGCCGCCCCGTTCGTCGGGTTCGCCTTCGCCCGATGCGCCTTCCGCCCGAAGCGCACGGCCGAACGCCATCGCAAGCCGGGCATTCTCCTTGCGCGTGCGCACCGCGACGCGGCACCAGAAACGGGACAGTACCGAAAACGAGTCGCACGTGCGGACCAAAACCCCCTGTTTATACAGGCGCTCGGGGATGTCTTTCGCCGGCGTGCGGACTAAAAGGAAGTTCGCATCCGACGGCACGACGGAAAGCCCGAGCGAGGAGAGCTCGTGGGAAAGCCACGCTCGCTCGCCCGCCAATACATCGCGCGTGCGCGAGACGTATTCAACGTCCTCCAGGGCGGCGATGCCCGCGGCCTCGGCGACCGAGGAGACGGGCCACGCCTGCCCCGCCCGGCGAATCCCCTCGATGAGTTGGGTGTTTCCGCTGATCAGATATCCCAACCGCAACCCCGCCATTCCGTAGAGCTTGGTGAACGCGGAGAGCACGGCCACATGGCGCGAACACGCGGCGCGTGCGGCCACGCTCCTTTCGCGGGCGTCGGGCGCAAATCCGAGAAAGCACTCGTCCACGACGAGCAGCGCGCCCACCTGCTCGCAGCGGCAGGCCGCAGCATCGATCACACGGGGGTCGACGAGGCGCCCCGTCGGGTTGTTCGGATTGCAGAGGTACGCCACGTCTCTCGGCCCCTCGATCGCGCGGGCGAAGGAGGCAGGCACGTCGAAGTCGTCCGCTTCGGAGAGCGGGAACTCCTGCACGCATGCGCCGTAGTACGATGCCGCCTCCGCATATTCAGAGAACGTCGGCGCGCACACGACGAGGCGTTTCGGGCGCACCGCCGCGGCGAGCCGCCAGATGATGTCGGACGCGCCCGCGCCGCAGACGATAGTATCTTCGGGAATGCCCTGGGCGCGCGCTAGGGCGCGAACGAGGGCGAGGCTTTCCCTATCGGGGTAGGCGTCGATTCGAGAAAGCGCCTTGCAAGCTGCGGCGACGGCGCGCGGCGAGGGGCCTGCCGGATTCACGTTCACCGAGAAGTCAATGAGGTCGGAGGCGCCCCCTTCGCAAGCGATGCCGAGCGATTGCGCGCTGCCCCCATGCGTACGGGCGCGCAGGATTCCCCCGGCAGCCCGGGGCGCGGCGTGGTCTTCCCTCATGCCATCGCCCCCACGGCGAGCACGACCGCCGCGCGCGCGGCGCCGAAGACGACGAGCGCGCATACGGACGCAGCGAGCATGAGCCTTGTCGCCCGGGCGATGTCGCCCCACTCGATTTCGCGGGACGCGTCTCCTATCGTCGGTTTCTCAACGAGCTTGCCGAAATACACCGCGGGTCCCGCCAGGCGCAGCCCGAGCGCGCCCGCGCACGCTGACTCAGTCTGTGCCGCGTTCGGGCTCGCATGGCGACGCCTGTCGCGGCGCCAGATGCGCGCCGCCCCGCGCGCGTCGAGCCCGACGATCGGGCACACGGCGATCATGAGCAGGGCCGATAAGCGCGAGGGGATCCAATTCACCGCATCGTCGAGGCGCGCCGAGGCGCAGCCGAAGTCGATGTAGCGCTCGTTTTTGTAGCCCACCATGCTGTCGAGCGTGTTCACCGCCTTGTACGCCATGCCCAAGGGCGCACCCCCGATCATAAGGTAGAAAAGCGGCGCGATGACACCGTCGCTCGCGTTCTCCGCCACCGTTTCCACGGCGGCGCGCGCGACGCCCTGCTCGTCGAGAACAGACGTGTCACGTCCCACGATGAGCCCGACGGCTTCGCGCGCCGCGACAAGGCCGCCCTTCGAGAACGCGCGGGCAACGGCCAGGCTCTGGCGGCGCAGCTCGCATGCCGCGAGAATCTGATAGCTCGCCCATGCCTCGGCCACGAAGCGCAGGCCGGAGTAAACCATGCCGCAAAGATGCAGGATTACCCAGGTCAAAAGCCCACACGCAAGCGGAAGCGCCACGGCGAGCACAAGCCCTGCGGCGCGCGTGCCCGCGGACGTTTGCGGGAATGCGCGCCGCAGGCGGCCTTCGGCCCACGTGATCGCGCGCCCCATGGCGACGACGGGATGGGGAAGCCAGCGCGGGTCGCCGAAGGCAAGGTCGGCCGCGAACCCGGCGGCGACGGCAAGAATCGTCATCACCGGGCATCGCCCCCCGAAGCGGGGCGAACGTCGCGAAGGCAGCGCCCATCCCAAGTGGCGGCCCATGCGCCGCCCGGCTCGGTATGCACGTCGAAGTATCCCATTTTCGGGACAGCTAGCTCGGAGAGCAGCGCTTTCACGGTACCCGCGTGAACGACGAAGACGGCGCGCCCACTCCCCTGGGCGCGCTCCGATTCGCACGCCTCCCGAAACGCCGCGATGACGCGGCGGGTGAAATCGCTCTTGCCCTCGCCATGCGGGCAGCGCGTCTCGCACCAGGAGTCTACCCAGGCGCGATAGCGCGCATCCTCTTTAAGCTCGGCGGCGCTTCGCCCCTCGAAGTCGCCGAAATCCATCTCGCGCAGACCGGGGCACGCCATAAGCTCCGCGTTCGGGAAGAGGATGCGCGCCGTCTGGTCGGTGCGGGCCATGCCGCTCGTGATAACACGGAACACGTCACGATCGCACGCGAGGTCGCGCAAAGCGCGCTCGCCCGCACTCGACAGGGGCTCGTCGGTGCCCGCCCCGCTGTAGCGATGGTCTTCCGTGCCCGCCGTGGCACCATGGCGCACGAAGACGACTTCCAAAAGCGCACCCGCGCCCTGCGTCCCTCGAGGTGCATCGGCAAGGTTTCCTTTGATGACCTGGGGAATCCCGCACGTCATGCGCACGACGACGTCGGCGCGCGCAGCGAGCGCGCATCCCAGGCGCCCCGCGCGCTCGCGCCATTGGGCGTCTTCCGCACTCATGGGGACGACCCCCGAGCCGACCAAGGGCAGAATCACTGCGTCGAAGCCGATCAGCCGCTCGAGCGCCCGGTCAGCGTCGAGCGCGCGTACGAGTTCCTCAGCACGGTATGCGACGCGGCCGGCAAAAGCCGCGGGCACGCCGCCCTCCGCAAGCTGCGCCGCGTCGACGAAATCGTCCGCCGCGAACCCGAGCTTTTCACGCACGAAGGTCCTCTTCCCCGAATGCGCGCCACCTACCACGAGCATCATAGGAGCATGCCCCCCGCCACCAGCATGGCAAGCATCGCGAGCTCGGCCCATTGCAGAAACCATCCGGCCAAATCCCCCGTCACCCCGCCGAAGCGGGACAGGGCAACATGGCGGTACCACGCGAGCGCCAAAAGCCCCGCCACCGCCATAAGGGCGCCGACGGCCTGAGCGCACGCGACCATCCCTGCAGCCGAAGCCGCAGCGAAAGCGCAAAGCGGCACGACGATCGCCGCGCGCTTCTTCGCAGGCGAGAGCCCCGCGGCCATGCCGTCCGCCCGCGCGGCAGGCCAGCATTCAACGGCGAGTCCCGAAAGCGCGCGGGAGAACACGAGCGAGCACAGAAGCGCGAGGAACGCCCCCGCCGTAAGCGGCAGCGCGGTGAACAGGGAAAACTGCAGAATAAGGTACACAACAACACCGATAACCCCGAAGGCGCCCGCCCGCGGATCGTGCATGATCTCGAGCTTTCGCTCGCGCGGGGCCCAACTTGCAAGCGCATCGGAGGTGTCGCAGAGCCCGTCTAGGTGGATGCCTCCCGTCACCGCCACAGGCAGCGCCACGAGCACGGCCGCGACGATGGTCGCGGGCACGCCGAGCAGGTTCGCAACGTGTCCCCACGCCGTCATGAGGAACCCTTCCGCAAGGCCCACCAGGGGAAACGCGGCAAGCGCATGGGTTGACCCGAAATCGGTCCAGGCCGATTTCGGGACGGGGATGCGCGAGAACGTTCCGAACGCCGCGCCGATTGCCTCTGCTATCTTCACCTTGTAGGTCCTTCGCCTTTCATCCACACGGGAATCCCGCATACCACTTCGACTGCGCGGTCGGCCAGCGCCGCCACGCCCGCGTTCACGCGCGCGAGCGCGCGCCTCCATGCCTCGGTCCCTTCATCGTAGCGCATCCCATCGGCGAACACGTCGACGGTGACCACCACCGTATGCGCAGCGGCCTGAGCGAGCCGTTCAATGCCTCCGAGCACCTCGCGCGCCGCGGCGTCGGGGTCACGCGGGGACAAGCCGCCTTCCGCGAAGAGCTCGTTCGCAACCAGGTTGCCCACGTCCTCCAAAAGAAGCGTGCAGCCGCGCGGAAGCCCGGGCACTGCGGCGCCCACGTCACGCGTGCGTTCGAGGGTGGAAAACCCCTTGCCCTCGCGCAACGCCCGATGGCGCGCGATGCGGCGGGCGCCCTCTTCCCCGAAGGGTTCCATCGTTGCCAGGTACACGCGGGGGCCGTCGTGCCCGAGGCACAGGGACTCGGCGTAGGCGCTCTTGCCGCTCGCGGCGGCGCCGATGACGAGCGTCACCGTCATTTCCCGGCCTCGAAATGCTCGTAAGCAGCCATACCGGTCGCCGTGAACGTCTTCCCATCCCGGTACACGCGCAACGCCGAATCCAGAAGGGGCAGATACGCCATGGCGCCCGCGCCCTCGCCCAAGTGCATGCCTGCGTCGAGGGGTGCCTTTATGCCGAGCTCGCGAAGGAGCTCCTGGCTTGCGGGTTCGCTTGATGCGTGGGTGCCCACGAGGTAGCCCAAGGCGTTGGGGCACAGGCGCGCCGCGCACAGGGCCGCCGTGCAGGATATGACCCCGTCGAGGAGTGCCGGCGCCTTCGAGGCAGCGGCCCCTAGGTAGAAGCCGCACATCGCCGCGATGTCGAAGCCGCCCACCTTCGAGAGCACGTCGATCGGGTCGGCGGGATCGGGCGAGTTCGCGTCGATAGCGCGTTCGACCACGTCGCGCTTGCGCGCGAGCGAGGCGTCCGAGAGCCCCGCGCCGCGCCCGACGAGGCTCCGCGCGTCCGCCCGGATGAGCACTGCGGCCACCGCCGCCGAGGTGGTCGTGTTGCCGATGCCCATCTCGCCCGCGGCGAGAAGGCGCACGCCGGCGCGGGCAAGCCCGCACGCGACGGCAATTCCGACCTCGATCGCGCGCACGGCCCCATCGCGAGACATAGCGGAGCCGTGCGCGATGTTGCCGCTCCCCCGCCGCACGTTCGCGCGCACCATGCGCGCGTCTTCTATGCCCCGAGCCATACCCACGTCGACGGGCACGACCTCGGCACCCGCGAACGCCGCCATGCGGCAGGCGCTCGTGGCCCCCTCGCACATGTTGCGCGCGACGGCTCGCGTCACGTCTTGTCCGCTTTGCGACACGCCTTCGGCAACGACCCCGTTGTCGGAGAAGAATACCGCGAGCGCACGAGGAAACTCGGCCACCTCGGCGCTCCCCTGAGCTGCGGCGATACACGCGACAGCGTCTTCAAAGTCGCCCAATCCCCCCAAGGGGTGCGCGATGGAGTCCCACGCGGCGTACGCGGCGGCGCGGGCGCACTCGTCTGCAGGCGCGATCCGGGAGAGCGCGGCTTCGAGCACGGCGCACGGAGCCGACGAGAACGCTCGCTCGACTTCCTCGCGGATGCAGGCAAGCGCGGTTTCGGTTGCTTCAGCCATGCCGTCTCCTCTCTGCGAACGACGCTGCGGCAGACGCGAACGTGCGCGCAACGTCGGGGTTCGCAGGATAGTACACATGCGGGAAGCCCGCCACCAGGGACGGGGTGGTCGTCATGCACGGCCAGCCCTTGTCGCGCCGGGGCTTCTGCGCCCAAAAGTCGCCGCCCGGGCAGGTGGACTGCCAGTAGTGGAACTCGTGCGCGCGGATGCGTGTGCCGCGCGGCCCGTAGAGCCCGTCGCGTTGGGAAGTAAGCTCCACGTACCCGAAATGGGACAGCCTTCCCCCGTTCTCGCTTGCGCCCTCAAGGGCGCCCGCAACAGGCCAGCGCCGCCCCTCGCTATCGGCGATTTCGCGCTGCAGGTACAGAAACCCACCGCATTCGGCGACCGTCGGCATGCCGGATTCCACCGCGCGCCGCACCGCCTCGCGCATCGTCGCGTTCTCGGAGAGCTGCCGCGCATGGAGCTCCGGGTAGCCGCCCCCCAGATAGAGGGCGCTTGTCCCCCGGGGCAACTCGCTATCACACAGGGGGCTGAAAAAGGCCAGCTCGCAACCCAGATCCTCGAGCGCGCGCAGGTTCTCCTCGTAGTAGAACGAGAACGCCTCGTCACGCGCAACGGCGACGATGGGCCGCGCTCCCGCGATCGGCTCCAACCGGTAAGGTTCCTCGCGGATATCGGGTGCCGTCGCCGCCATTTCGAGCAAGCGGTCGACGTCGACGCTCTTTTCCACCAGCTCGGCCATCTTGTCGATGCGCGCGGAGAGCTGCTCGACCTCGTCGGCGGTCACAAGCCCCAGATGCCGGCTTTCGAGCGAGAACGCCTCGTCGGCGGGGATATTCCCCAAAACCGCGACGCCCGTGTGCTTCTCGATAGCAGGCGCCGCGTAGGCGCAGGCAGCGGCGCTCGTCTTGTTCAGCACGACGCCGCGCACGTTCGCACAAGGCAGGAACTCGGCGATGCCGCGGATTACAGCGGCGAGCGATAAAGACGCCCCGCGCCCGTTCACCACTAAAACGACCGGCGTTTCCGTGTCGCGCGCAACCTGGTAGCTGCTCGCGTCGGCCACGCCGGGCGCCATGCCGTCGTAGAAGCCCATAACCCCCTCGAGCACCGCGACATCCGCGCCCGCGGCGCCGCGTGCGAGCAGGGCGCGCAGCGTCGGGGCGTCGGTGAAGAAGCCGTCTAAATTGCCCGAGCGCGCACCCACGACGCGGCGATGAAAGAGCGGGTCAATGTAGTCGGGGCCGCATTTGAAGGCCGCGCATGCAATGCCGCGGCGCGCGAGCGCGCGCAGGAGCGCGCACGTTACGACCGTCTTGCCGCTCCCGCTCGAGGGCGCAGCGACCATGAAGCGCGGGATGGACGTGCTCACCGGGCGCCGCCTTCCCCACCTGCGGCGCTGCAGCTAGCAAGCGAGACCACCTCGACGGATGGGTTCCCCTCGACAGAGAGGTCCTCCCCGACAGGCGACTCAGCAAGCGCGCCGACTTCGGCAAGCTCCTCGGCATCCGCGCCCGCACCACGCGCGCTGACGAGGAACACGGGGTTTTGCGCCTTCATAAGATGGTGCGAGCCTACAGCCTCGGCACGGGCGGCCGACACCTGGCACGCCTCGAACCCCTTAAAGCGCGAACCCGAGAGGAGCGCGCACGCCTCGGTGAGCGTCTCAACGGTGACGCATGGCACGCACAGGCGAACCTGCGAGTTCTTCTCGAGCGCCGCCTCCACGATGGAGGGAAGCTCGCCCGCGCTCCCGCCGACGAACACGGCGTCGGGGACAGGCAGTTTCGCGAGTGCTTCGGGGGCGACACCGGGGACCGCATGCACGTTGCCGCACCCGAATGCATCCGCGTTCTCTCGGATGAGCCGCACGCCGGCCGCGTTGCGCTCGATCGCCCATACCGACCCCGCTCGCGCGACGAGCGCCGCCTCGATCGACACGCTCCCCGTGCCGGCGCCGACATCCCACACGGTGTCAGTCGCGGTAAGGCGCAGCTTCGCGAGCGCGACGGCGCGCACCTCCTGCTTGGTCATGGGAACGTCGCCGCGGATGAAGAGCTCGTCGGGAATGCCCGAGGAAGCGTACGGCCAGCGGGAGCTCGCGGCGCGGGATGCGCCCGCAGAGTCCGCCGCGAAAGAAGCCGCCGCGGGCGCAGACGCGCCGGCCGGCGCCTCGGAGGCTGCACTAGAGCCCGCAGGCGACCCGGCGCCGCCTGCGGGCTCGACAAGCATCACGTTCAAGTCGTCGAACGTCTGACCTGCGATTTCACTTGCGGTCGCGCAGGTGATGCGCTCGTCGGGGTACGACAGGCGCTCGGCCACCGTCACGCGCGCGTCCCCGAAGCCCGCCTGCACAAGCTCGCCCGAAAGCCGCGAGGGGTCTTCCCCGCCCGACGTGGCGAGGAAGAGCTCACCTGCGCGCTCGGCCTCGGCCACGATGTCGCACGCCACGCCGTGAGCGCTCGCGAAGCGCCAATCCTGCCATGGACGCGCGAGGCGCGCGGCGAGATACGACGCTGAGCTTATGCCGGGAATGACGCGCACGTCCACCCGCGCGTCGCCGGAGAGCGCCTGCACCAGGCGGCGCGCGCCGCTGAACAGCCCCACATCGCCCGTCATCACGACCACGGCGCGCTGCCACGACGCCGCATCGGTGAGAGCGGCGACGATGTCCGCCGTCTTCACGAGCTCGCATCTCACCACGTCGGGCGGCACGTCGATGCCGACAAGCGCGCGATGAGCGCCGATGACCACGTCGGCGATGTCGATCGCGTCGAGCGCCGCGCGCGAGAGCAAGTCGGGGTTTCCGGGCCCCGCCCCGATGATCGTTACCTTTCGCATGGAATCTCCCGATACCCGCGCGGCGTGACCATACGGCCGCCTACGCGCTTCGTGTCCGCGTTGCCGACGAACACGGTGGTGAACATGTCGGCGTCGAACTCCCCCAGCTCGGAGAGCTTGCACATGCCCGACTGCTGCCCCTCGCGCCCGATGTTGCGTACCCAGCCGCAGAGCGTGTCGGGGGCCTTCCATTCGAGCATAATCTTCGCCGCGCGCGAGAGCCTGTCGGCGCGCTTTCTGCTGCGCGGGTTGTACAAACAGATGCAGAAGTCGGCGCTCGCCACGGCGGCGAGCCTGCGCTCGATGACCTCCCACGGCGTAAGCAGGTCGGAGAGCGACACGACCGCGAAGTCGTGGGCAAGCGGGGCGCCGAGCACCGCCGACCCGCTCTGAGCCGCGGTGGCCCCGGCGATAACTTCCACATCTACATCGGGGTAGTCCTCCGCAAGCTCCAGCACGGGGCTCGCCATGCCGTACACGCCCGCGTCACCGCTGCACACGAGCGCCACGGCTTCTCCGCTCTGCGCGCGCGAAAGCGCCAGGCGGCACCGTTCGACCTCGTGCATCATCGGCGTCGCGAGATGCGCCGCGTCGGGCACGGCGGCGAGCGCGAGCTCCACGTATTTCGTGTACCCCACAACGATGTCGGCCGCCTCGAGCGCGCGCCGAGCCGCAATCGTCATGCCGTCGGGGCCGCCCGGACCGATCCCCACCACGAAGAGCTTTCCCATCACCGCTCCTTAAACGAAAGTTCGATAGTTACCTTGGAAAACGCGACGGTCACGCCGCCGTGAGCGAGCTTCGGGAAGATAAGTTTGCCCCCGTCCGCGAGCGCCGCGCGCTCGCACACGTTGTCGACCCCCACCGTCGCGCGCACGAAATCAGATGGCGAAACGCTGCCTTCGACCTGCGACAACTCCTCTGCGGAATACGTCACAAGCGGGATATTGCGCGCGCGACAGAAGGCGAGCAGACCCTCCTCGTGCGCCTTCACGTCGATCGTCGCCGCTTCGCGCACGGCCGAAGGCGAGATACCCGCCTGCCCGCACGCGAGAAGAAACGTCTCCCCGATCGCTTCGGCGCACGCACCGCGACGGCACCCTATGCCCGCAACGATGCAGGGCACGACAAGGCGAAGCGGCTCGGGCGCAGACGCCTGCGCCCGCACGCCCGCCGGCTTCCCCGTCTCACCGGCGGGCACGACCTCGCCCGTCGTCTCCGCCGCGCGAACGGACGCACCTGCATTCGCGCCAGCGAACGGCGACACGACAATATCGGCCCGAGCGCGGTCGGACGCAATGTCAACCCCCTCAGGCGGCTGTCCCGAAATCGGCATGTCGGAATAGAGCGCCACGCGCCCGCCCGAAAGCAGCCGCGCCGACACTCGCTTGATGGCCTCGGGATTCGAAACGGCGAGCCCCGCACAGCGCGCCCACGTATCCACCGCCCACACGCCGCGGACGTCGGTCGCCGTGGTGATGACGGGGATGGCCCCTGCCGCGCGTGCCACAGTTTGCGCAAGCTCGTTCGCACCGCCCAAATGCCCCGACAAAAGCGGGACAGCAAAGCGCCCCGCCTCGTCGATCACCACAACCGCGGAATCGTTTGCCTTCGAGGCGACATGCGGCGCGATCGCCCGCACGGCGATGCCCGCCGCGCCCACGAACAGGAGCGCGTCCGACGCTTCCCACGCGAGCGCCGTCCATGCGCGCAGGTCGGCCTTCCCCTCGCCGAACCCGCGCGAAACGGAAACGTCCCAGCCAGGGTCATCTTCACCTGTCTGCGCGCAATCGGAAAGCGCGCGTGCGGTGCGCTCCGCCAACGCATATCCCCTCTCAGTGAACGCTATGCAGGAAACCCTCATCTAGCGCACCACCATCGTCGAGAAGTAGCTGCCCCGATCGGGCACATCGTCGACCGAGCGGTACACGCGCTCGCCCGGAAGCCCACAGTCCTCTACGAGCTCGGCACCGTCGAAGGCGCCCTCCTCGCGAAGGATGCGCTTCGTGTCCGCAAGCGAGCGGCGCGCCTTCATGACCACCTTCGTCCCCGGCCAGCCGAATGCGCGGCGCACGTCGTCGTAGCCGCCGGGCACGATGTGCAGAGGCGACGACATCTCGGGCGTGAGGTCGCGCTCGAGCGCTGCGGCGACCGCGCAGAAGCTCGGCACGCCGGGAATGGCGCGCGCCTCGAACCCGCAGGCGCGCACGTCGGGCGCTATGCGCTGGAAGGTGGCGTAGATGCTCGGGTCCCCCAGGTTCAGCAGCGCGACGTCGCGGACCGCATCCAGATGCACGACAAGCTCGCGAACAAGCGAGGCATGCTCGGCCGTGCGGCGCTCGGCGTCGCGCGTCATCGAGAATCGCACGGGGATCACCGTCTTGCCTGTAAGGTCGACGGCGCCGCGCACGATGTCGAGCGCGACCATGGCCCCGTCCGCCGTCTGCGGTGCGGCGATGACCGGACACGATTCGATTGTGCGGACGGCCTTGATCGTGAGCAGCTCGGGGTCGCCAGGCCCCGTGCCCACCCCGTACAGCACGCCTTTACTCATACGTAGCCCCCAATTCCCCGATAACTGCATCGGCGCCCGACGTGCGGAAAAGCTCTCGGCGCTCGGCGTCGAACACGACCGCGGCGATGTCGCATGCGCCCGCCGCGCGGCGGCGCAACCTGTCATCGATTGCCGCAGCGAGCGAGGCGCGCGCAGCGTCCCCCACGCCGGCGGCCTCGATTACCTCGAGCGCCGCCGTGGTCGTGACCGACGACATGATCTCGCGCACGGTCTTCGCGCCAGCGCCGGCCAAGGCCGCGTGGGCGGCCAGAATCTCCGCGCGGCAGTCGGCGGTACGCGAATGGGTGTCCATGATGCCGCCCGCAACCTTCACCAGCTTGCCGATGTGTCCCACAAGAAGGACATTGGTAAATCCCTCGCGAACGCAGCAATCAATCGCATCGCCCACGAAGTTGGAGATGAAGACCACCGGCGCACCGTTTAGGTGGAAATGCCCCAAGATGAACTGCCCGCCGTAGTTGCCGGGCGTAAGCACGACTCCGCGTCGCCCCATAGCCGCATGCTGCCGGATCTCGAGCTCGATGCTGTCGCGCAAGGCAGCAAGGCTGCGCGGCTCGACGATGCCCGTCGTGCCCAGGATGGAAATGCCGTCCTCTATCCCCAGGTGCGGGTTGAAAGTCTTTTCGGCAAGGGCAACACCCTCGGGTACCGAAATCGTCACAGCAATATTTCCAGAAAAGCCGTGCGCGGCGCACACCTCGCGCACCGCCGAAGTGATCATCGCGCGCGGCGTCGCGTTGATGGCGGCCGCCCCCACCGGCTGCTCGAGCCCGGGCAACGTCACGCGCCCCACGCCCACGCCGCCATCGACGGAAACTTCCGATTCGCGCGCGGGCACGCCCTTGCTGCCCGCAGCGCCCGTGCCCGACCCCGCATGTTCCACGCGCGCGTACACGAGCACGCCGTCGGTCACATCGGCATCGTCGCCTGCGTCCTTTCGCACGGCGCACTGGGCGCACCCCTCGCCGATGCATGCGTCGACCACGTTCGCCTCGACGGGCAGCCCGCCGGGGGTGACGATCGACACGCGGCCGACGGGCTTTCGTGACAAGAGCATCTCGCAGGCCGCCTTCGCCGCGAGCGCGGCGCAGCTCCCCGTGGTGTAGCCGCAGCGCAGGCGGGTCGTCCCGGTATATATGTAGTGCTCGAAGGCCACGCTAGCTGCTCGCCTTCCGATACCCTGTGGCAAACGAAGGGTCGTAAAGCTTGCTGCGCTCGTACGACTCCGCTTGCGCGCCGTTGTGCGCAAGCCCGCCGCGAGCTCCGAGCACGCGGCCCACCACCACGAGCGCCGTGCGGTCGATGCCCTCTCGCGCGCCCGCATCGGCGAGCGTGCCCACTGTGCATCGCACCACGCGCTCCTCAGGCCAGGTCGCCTTGTACACGAGCGCCGCCGGCTCGTCGGAGCTGCGGCCCGCGGCCAAAAGCTCGGCGGAAAGCTCGGCGAGCATACCCGAGCTCAGGAAGATGACCATAGTCGAGCCGCTTTCCGCCATGGTGCGCATGCCCTCGCCCGCGGGCATGGGGGTGCGCCCGGAAAGCCGCGTGATCACGACCGACTGGCTGATTCCCGGCAGCGTGTATTCCTGGCGAAGCGCCGCCGCGGCACCGCAAAAGCTCGACACGCCGGGCACCACCTCGTAGTCCACGCCGCGCGCGTAGAGCGCGTCCATCTGCTCCTGGATGGCGCCGTACAGGCACGGGTCGCCCGTGTGCAGGCGCACCACTTCCTCGCCCCGCGCATCCGCCGCGCACATCACGTCGAGCACTTCCTCCAAGGTCATGTGCGCGCTGTCGTAGACGACGCAGGATTCCTTGCACTCGGCGAGCAGCTCGGGGTTCACAAGGCTCCCCGCCCAAACGACCACGTCGGCCGCGCGCAGAAGACGCGCCCCGCGCAGCGTGATAAGGTCGGCGGCGCCCGAACCTGCGCCAACGATATAAATCATCCGAGCCTTCCCTTCCCGTTTCTCATCGCAACCGTTTACGCCGACCTTCGCGCAGCAGGCAAGACACGGCGCCCGCAGCGGCAATCGGCGCAAATACGTAGGCAGGAGGCGCAATGCCGCCCGCCCTGGCTTTGACACGCCCACAAACGCCCACTATCATAGTGGTAGTTTCGGCAACGAGCATATGACAATCGAATAAAAGGAAATGACCGGCGCGGCGCCCACACAGCCCGCGCTGGCTTGCGGAGGGAACCAGGTGGGAATCCTGGGCAAGGGACATTACTGTGTAGGACGCGCGGGCGAACCGCCTCGCGCCCCAAGCCAGACTGCTTCGCCTTTTCCTCACGGCATCGCCGTGGCGTTATCTCCTTGTGAACCCCGAGGAGTGCGCTTCCCTTTCGAATGCAAGAAACAGGCGCGCTATCCCTTTGAGGACGAGCGCGCTTTTCTTTCGCTTGTGCCGATAAGCAACTGTCGCCGGGGGACCGGCAAACCGAGGAAAGGGAAAACCATGTCCGACCAGATGTCACGCCGCGGCTTCATGGGCGCCGCAGCAACCGGAGCCGTCGCGCTCGCCGGATTCGCGCTCGCGGGCTGCTCCAGCACCTCCGCGAGTCCCGAGAAATCGAGCGAAAAGGAGAAGGCCGTGAAGCCGGTCATTCTCGTCACGAGCTTCGGCACGAGCTACAACGACTCGCGCCACATCACCATCGGCGCCATCGAAGACGCTATCCGCGAGAAGTACTGGCAGGACTACGACATCCGCCGCGCCTTCACCGCGCAGATCATCATCGACAAACTGAAGAAGCGCGACGGCATCACGATCGACAACATGACCGAGGCGCTCGACCGCTGCGTGGAAGACGGCGTGAAGGAAATCGTCGTGCAGCCGACGCATCTCATGGCTGGCCTGGAATACGCCGACGTGAAAGACGAGCTCGACAAGTACGCCGACAAGTTCGACAAGATCTCGCTCGGCGACCCGCTGCTCACCTCCGACGACGACTACAAGAAGGTGGCCGCAGCCATTAAGGAGAACATGGCGTCCTTCGACGACGGCAAGACGGCGCTGTGCCTCATGGGCCACGGCACCGAAGCCGATTCCAACGCCGACTATGCTAAGATGCAGGAAGTGTTCAAGAACGAGGGCTTGACGCAGTTCTTCGTCGGCACCGTCGAGGCTGAACCGACCTGCGAGGATGTTATCGCCGCTGCGAGCGCCGCAGGGTACAAGAAGGCCGTGCTCGCGCCGTTCATGGTGGTCGCGGGCGACCACGCGAACAACGACATGGCAGACGAGACCGACCCCGACAGCTGGGCTGCGAAGTTCGTGGCCGCCGGCTTCGAAGTGACGTGCCTGCTCCAGGGTCTGGGACAGAACGCCGCGGTCGACGACATCTACGTCTCGCACGTGGACGACGCCATCGCCAAGCTGTAAACTCGCCGCGCACGGGGGCGCCGGTCGCGTCCCCGTGCAACGGGCATGCGCCTTCCCCGACCGACGGCGCATGCCCGTTGCATTCGCATCCCGCCCGCCCACCGCACGGCGCGGGCGGTAGAAGCGATTGAAAGGAACCCCTCCATGTTGAAGAAAACCCTCGTCTTCGCCCTGTCGGCGGCGCTTCTCGCGTTCTCGCTCGCCGGCTGCGCCGGAAATTCAAGCGACAGCGCAAAGGCAAGCAATACCGATTCCCAGGAAAAGACCGAGCAGGCGGCCGATGCGACCGAGGGCGCAAGCGCTGCCCCCATCACCGCCGACAAGGTGGCCGACGGCACCTATCCGATCACCGTAGATTCCAGCTCGAACATGTTCAGGATTGTGGACGCCCAGCTCATCGTGGAAAACGGCTCCATGCACTGCGTGATGACGCTTTCCGGCACGGGCTACGGCAAGCTCTTCATGGGCACGGGCGACGAGGCTGCCGCCGCGAGCGAGGCCGACTTCATCCCCTATGTGGAAAACGCGGAAGGCAAGTACACCTACGACGTGCCCGTTGATGCGCTCGACGAGGACACCGCCTGTGCCGCGTGGAGTATTAGAAAAGAGCAGTGGTACGACCGCACGCTTGTGTTCGAATCCGCCGGCGTCGATCTGCGCGCCGACGCACTGAAGTAACGCCATGCGGTTGATTCTCCCCAAGGGGGAAAACAGGAAGCGCCACAGCATCGCGGCGCGCGCGATCACCTGCGTTCTCGTCGCCCTGCTCGCGCTTCCCTTCGCGGGGTGCAGTGCGAGCCCGAACGCGACCGGTGGCACGGCGGGCTCTCAGGAATACACTGTGAATGTCTCGCTTTCCGGCGGGTCAGGGCGCGCAAGCATCGCCTCACCCACCACAATTGTGAAGGATGGCGACACCTACACCGCGACCATCACCTGGTCGAGTTCGAACTACGACAAGATGACCGTCGACGGCGTGGACTACGCACCCGTAAACGACGGCGGCAACTCCACGTTCGAGATACCCGTCACGCTCGACGAGGACATCGCCGTGTCGGCCGAGACCGTCGCCATGTCGACGCCGCACACCATCGACTACACGATCCACTTCGACTCATCCACCATGAAGGAGAAATCGGGCGAAGAAGCAAGCGGCGGCTCCCCTGCGGGAACGGCTTCAAGCGCCGCGGCCGACTTCCACAACGCCGATTTGGGCTGTGGCTGGGAGCCGACGGGGGCGCTTCAGCTTGAATACGCCGAGCACTTCACTGTCGACGAGTTCGAAGGCGGTCTGCGGCTTATCTGCGTTTCGAATGGAGAACGTTTCCTCGTGGTGCCGCAAGATGCGAAGGTACCTGATGGGTTGAGCTCCGACATCGCGGTCATAAGGCGCCCCGCCAACAAGGTGTACCTCGTGTCGTCGGCGACGATGTGCCTAGTCGACGCGCTCGATGCGAACGACAATATCATCATGTCGGGCACGAAGGCCGACGACTGCTCGGTCGTGGGCTTCAAAAGCGCACTCGAAAGTGGGGCGATCGCCTACGGCGGCAAGTACAGCGCGCCCGACTACGAGCGAATATCGGCCTCGGGCTGTACGCTCGCCATCGAGAACACCATGATCAACCACACGCCCGATGTGAAGGAAAAGCTGCAGAAGCTCGGGCTCGTCGTGCTCACCGAACAGTCGTCGAGCGAGCCCGAAGCACTCGGGCGCGTCGAGTGGATTAAGCTTTTCGGCGTCCTATTCGACAAGGAAGACGAGGCCGCGCACCTGTTCAACGAGCAGAAGGCCCGCGTCGAGCAAACGTCGGGGCTCGCGTCGTCAGGTAAAACCGTGGCGTATTTCTACATTAACTCGAACGGGGCCGCCGTCACGCGGCGGGCGGGCGACTACGTGGCGCAGATGATCGAGCTTGCAGGCGGCAGCTACGCGCTCGATGACGCGCAGACGGCGTCGACGTCAGGTTCGTCAGTAACGCTCGAAATGGAGCGCTTCTACGCGGCAGCGAAGGATGCCGACATCATCGTCTACAACGGCACCATCGACGAATCGGTTGCCACCTTGAACGACTTCGTAGGCAAAAACGCGCTATTGTCGCAGTTCAAAGCCGTGAAGAACGGCAACGTCTGGGTCACAAGCGCCGACATGTACCAGCAGATGACTTCTACCGCCGACATTATCGACGAGCTGCACGGGGCGTTCACCGGCGATGACGCGAGCGACTTCCATTATCTGAGGAAGCTCGGTTAGCGCCATGAGAAGCCGGCTTTCCATGGCATACGACGAATCGGGGCGCGCCGCGCGGTGTCGCGTCGTAACGGCGCTGCTCGCTGTTGCCCTTATCGTGCTCGTCGGGGCCAACCTGTGCATCGGGAGCGTGCTCGTGCCCGCAGACCACATCCCCGGCATCCTTTCGGGCGGCGCGGCCAATTCCATGGAAAGCCAGGTCATCTGGGAGATTCGCCTGCCGCGCGTGCTTTCAGCCGTGCTTCTCGGCGGGGCACTTTCGCTTTCCGGGTTCCTGCTGCAGACGTTTTTCAACAACCCCATCGCCGACCCGTTCATCTTGGGCGTCTCCTCGGGCGCAAAGTTCGTCGTCGCGCTTACGATGATCGTACTTCTAGGCGCGAACCAGGCCATGTCCTCGCCGGCCATGGTGGCCGCAGCGTTTCTGGGCTCGCTTATCACCATCGGCTTCGTGCTCCTCATCGCACGGCGCATAAGTTCCATGGCCATGCTCATCGTGGCGGGCGTCATGGTGGGATACATCTGCTCGGCGGCGACGAACTTCCTCATCGCCTTCGCCGACGACCAGTCCATCGTGAACCTGCACAACTGGTCTTTGGGTAGCTTCTCGGGTTCGAGCTGGGACGACATCGCGGTCATCGCGGTCGTGGTGATCACCGTGAGCGCATGCGTATTCGCGATATCGAAGCCCCTTTCCGCCTTCCAGCTGGGAGAAGCCTACGCGAAAAGCGTCGGCGTGAACGTCGAACGCTTCCGCGTGGTGCTCGTCCTTCTAGCGAGCATGCTCTCCGCCTGCGTGACCGCGTTCGCTGGTCCGGTGTCGTTCGTAGGCATCGCGGTTCCGCATCTCGTGAAGTCGGCGCTAAAGTCGTCGAAGCCCATCCGCGTGATTCCTGCGTGCTTCTTGGGAGGCGCCATCTTCTGCGCGGGCTGCGATTTGATCGCGCGCACGCTGTTCTCTCCCGTCGAGCTTTCCATCAGCGCCGTCACCGCCATCTTCGGCGCTCCGGTGGTTATCGCGCTCATGTTGAAGAAGCGGGTGAGGTAGATGGGGGAATTCGTGCCGCGGCCCAAAACGCTCGGAGGGGACATTCCATGCTTAGACAGTCCTGAGCTCGCACGAAAGCGCCAGAAGGCACTTTCGGCTCGTGCGGAACTGCGCGCGGAACGCCTCTTCCGAGCGGAGCCGAACCTCGAAACTACGGTCGAAACGCAGGCTGACGGAGCGCCGCTTTTCCACATAAGCGACCTGTCGGCGGGCTACGACAAGAAGGTCGTAGTCGAAGGCGTCGATCTGGAGGTTCGCGCGGGCGACGTCGTGGCGCTCATCGGGCCGAACGGCTCGGGCAAGTCGACCATCTTGAAAACCATCACACGCCATCTGGCACCGCTTGCCGGCGCGGTCGAGCTCGACGGGCGGGAGATTTCCCGATGGAAGACGGCGGAGTTTGCAAGGAACCTTGCCGTTATGCTGACAGATCGCCCCCGGACCGAGCTCCTCACCTGCCGCGATGTCGTAGAGGCGGGAAGGCACCCCTACACCGGGCGAATGGGCACACTCTCGCCCGACGACCATAGTCGGGTCGACGAGGCCATGAAAACCGCACATGTGAAAGAGCTCGCCGAGCGCGACTTCATGCAGATAAGCGACGGGCAACGCCAGCGCGTCATGCTCGCACGCGCCATCGCGCAGGATCCGCGTGTGCTCGTGCTCGACGAGCCCACGTCATATCTCGATATCCGCTACCAGATCGACCTGCTGCGAATACTTCGCCACCTTGCGAAATCGCGGAATGTGGCTGTCATCATGTCCATCCACGAACTCGAGCTCGCGCAGAAAAGCGCCGACAAGGTGATTTGCGTGAAGGACGGCCGGGTCTTCCGCGCCGGCGCACCCGAGGACATATTCACGCGCGAGACGATTGGCGAGCTCTACGGCCTTCAACATGGCACCTTCAACGAGCGCTTCGGCAGCGTGGAAATTGGACGCCCGCACGGCGATGCGCACACGTTCGTCATCGCCGGCGCAGGTACGGGGTCGGCTGTGTTTCGCCAGCTCATCCGGCAGGGCAAGGCGTTCTACACGGGCGTTCTGCACGAAGGGGACATCGACTGCGAGCTCGCGCGCGACCTGGCGGCGGAATGCGTGGCCGAGCGCGCCTTCGAGCCGATCGGGGATAGAACCATAGCCCGCGCCAAAGAGCTCCTCGTCCACTGCGCGCGCCTTATCGTGTGTCCCGCCGCCTTCGGCACCATAAACGCCCGCAACGCAGAGCTCGTCGAGTTCGCACGCTCGCACGGTATCGAGGTCATGCGAGCGTGCGAAGGCGCATCGGAGGATTCCCAATTGGGGTGGAAAGGATAAACTGGACTTTCTTTTAAGGATCCTCAGGCTACAGCTCCTACGCCGGCGAGGTCTACAAGGCGCCGGAGAACCTCGTAAACAGGAATTTCCACGCCGACGAGCCCAACCTGCTGTGGCTCACCGACATCACCGAGTTCAGGCTCCCGGGCGGCGAGAAGGTCTACCTGAGCCCGGTCATCGACTGCTTCGGCGGGATGCTCGTCGCCTGGTCGATCGGGCTGCACCCCGACAAGCGCCTCGCGAACTCAAGCCTGCGCCTAATCCAAGCGAGATTCCAGACTCGACAGGCCATTGAGAGTCAGGTCGTTGGCGACCTCCGAGACGCGCTCGATAGGAACCGAGCCGTCAGACAGCGCCCATGTGCGATAGATTCCGATAATACCCGACAGCAAAAACGCCAGATAGTAGTCGAACATCTCGTCCTTGAGACCTTGGGGCAGCAGATCGCGCTCGGCAATCTCGTGCTCGAGCGGCGCACGAAGACGAGCCATAAAATCATCGAGCGGAATGTTCTCGATCAGCTGACGATTGAGCACCAGGTTGTTGCACAGCGCCTCGTTAACGGTTTTAAAGAAGGTCGCCGCCGCGCCCAGGGCGCGCTCGTTGGTGTCACCGTCCATGGAAGCAAGCGTTTTCTCGACCGAGTCGACAATCATCCCCACCACATCGACGGCAATGGCATCGAGCAAGCCATCAACCGTACCAAAGTGCACGTAGAAGGTTTTACGGTCGACATTGGCCTCGCGCGCGATGGCACTCACCGTAATGTCTGCCAGCGGCTTTTCCATGAGCAAGCGCTCAAAAGCGGAAAGGATGGCATTGCGGCTGCGAACGATACGGCGATCAATACGCGGTTTACTGGTGGCCATGGGTGTGTCCCTTCGATATGCGAGCATTCATCAACAGATGAGAGATAATCTACGTAAGAGGATTATCCCCCATACAGCTCAAATATGCCCCGCATCATGAAGAACGCACGACTGCCCTACCGCGACTTAGGGTGCTTCTTCTTATTGAGCGCCGACGGAGATACGCGGATACCGTCGCCCGTCTGGCGCACATAGGCTTTATGAGCCGGCTTAGCGGTCCCAGAAGCCTTCTGAGCGTGCTTCCTGGGATCAACGGTAACAGCATTCGTGGGGTGCGGCTTAGTGGGCGCAGAGGGCGTCTGAGGCTCGCGGCCGAGCTTGCGCATCACGCGATCCCAGCGCGCATGGATGCTCTCGTTGTGGGCGCTCTTAAGGCCCAGCAGGGGCGCAGCCAAAATGGTCGGCGCGATAAACGTAATGAGACGCCACAGCAGATAGCCGGCGGTCGAAGCCGACCCAAAGAAATGACCCAAGAACAAAGCAAAGCCGCCCTCAGCGCCACCAGTTCCACCGGGCAAGGGAACCGCAGAGCTCAGCAGCTGGACAAAGGCGCTCGCGGCCATGACCGAGAAAAAGTCGACCTCGTGGTGGCCAAAGGCGAGCATCAGAAAATACGGCACCAGATAGAAAAACGCGAGCTGCAGCATGGTGATAAACACGGTGAGCAGCATGGAAGAAAAATGTCCGGCCGAAAGCTTGAACTTCTCGGAGAAGGAGTAGATCTCGCCATCGACAAACGAGCGCCATCCATCGATCTTAGTGGCCGAGACACCTATGCGCTCGAGCCAATTGATGATGCAATGGGCGACGCGCGTGACGGTCTTAGGCATGAGCGCGACGGCGAAGATGCCGAGCAGGATGCAGCAGTGACCGCCAAAACTAAAGACGCACAGCAGCGTCATGTCGCCATAGCGCTCGGCAAAAAACGGCATGCGAGCAAGCAATAGGATAGCGCCCCAGGCAACGAGGCCAAACTGATACACAATAAATCGGGTGAACTGCGTGGCACCCGCTTCGCCCACGTTTTGGCCCGCTTTGGTCAGGCGGTAGATCTGGGCAGGCGTAGAGCCCATCATCATGGGCGTCAGGTTGCCAAAGAAGATGCCACTCGCCTCGACCGAGATCAGGTCGCGAATGCCGACGGGTGAATTGGGGTCGAGCCAGACGGCGATCGCATAGGCCACAATGCCAAAGAACAGATACATAAACATGCAAAGACACGCGACAACGAGCCAGGGCGCCTGGACGCTCGACATAGCAGCCCAGAACTGCCCCATCTGCCCGGTTACCACCAGATAGACGATATAACCCACCAGCACAACGCCGATAAAGATTGCGCCGCGGCGTGCGCTCTTATTGTCATCGCCGCCCGAGGCCTCAACCTCGACCTGGGGCTTGGACGTATGCTGAGAGGACTCCGTCATGAGACTCCTTCTAACAGTCAAAATATCTTGGTTATTGTACCCGTAAGGGCCATAAGCAGAACGCAAAGCTCTTGTTCAAACGGGAATGACAGACAGTTGTTTGATAATAAAAAACCCGGCCTTCCGTGGAAAGACCGGGTATCAGATGCGTGGTAGCCCGTACCAGATTCGAACTGGTGATCTCCGCCTTGAGAGGGCGGCGTCCTAAACCGCTAGACGAACGGGCCATAGGCCTCGGCAGAAAAGAAGTGGTAGCCCGTACCAGATTCGAACTGGTGATCTCCGCCTTGAGAGGGCGGCGTCCTAAACCGCTAGACGAACGGGCCACATGACATCTGCACTGCCGTGCTGCGAGGAAATATATTACGGGACAAAAAACATCAGCGCAAGAAGAAATTCCAAATTGCCGAATAATTGTCGACAGGTTATGGAACGCGCAGGTCAACTAATTAGCTAATTCAAGTTGAGATGAACCAAAAGGGTTTCGCGATCGTTGGGGATGTTGTCCTCGATAACGGCTTCGAGGGCGGCGTTGAGTAGCTGGCCTAGCTCGGGCCCCGGCTTCACACCGGCACGAATCAAGTCGCCGCCGTTGATAGCAAGCATCTTGAGCGAATAGGGCTCCCCCGCCTCCAACAAATCATGGGCGAGTGAGCGCATCTCTTCGATCGTCTCGACGTAATAGAAGCACGACGGCGCCTTGCCCAGCGTGTCGGCACGCTTAAGGTCCATAAGCTCGTCCATCAGGCGCGGCGTATCGACGCCCTCGCCCGAAAGCAAGCGCATCATATTGAGCAAGCAGGAGCGCTCGGGGCGCAGCGGCTTGTCGTGGTACTTAATGAGCAGGCACACGTCGCGGACCAAGTCGTGCGAAAGCGCCAAGCGATCCATGATGGCGCGCGCCTTCTTGGCCCCGAGCTCGGGGTGACCGTAAAAGTGGCCGCTGCCCGCATGGTCGACCGTAAAGCAATCGGGCTTGGAAACGTCGTGCAAAAACGCCGCCCACATTAGGCTCATTGAGGGTGTAAAGCCGTCGCACAGCGCCAACTCCCCCGCCACCGTCAGCACACGGGCGATATGCTCGTAAACGTTAAACGCATGATAGACGCTGCGTTGATCAAACCCGCGAGCGGACGCGAGCTCGGGCACGGCGGCGCAAACAAGCTCGGGGTAGCGCAGCATCGCGTCTCCCCCATGGCCGGTCGAAAGGATACCCTCGAGCTCAATGCCCACGCGCTCGCGCGCCACAGCATCGAGCAGCGGCGCGCACTCGGCAAGCGCCTGTTTAGTCTTAGGCTCGATCATAAAATCCAGACGGCAGGCAAAACGCACCGCGCGCAACATGCGCAGGGCATCCTCGTTAAAACGACGCTTGGGATCTCCAACGGCGCGGATGAGCTTGCGGTCTAGGTCGCCCTGACCATCGTAGCGGTCGACAAGACCACGCTCGGGATGCCAGGCCATAGCGTTAACGGTAAAGTCACGACGCGCCAGATCGTCCTCAAGCGACGCCGCACGCTCCACACTCTGGGGATGGCGGCCGTCGGTGTAAAAGCCGTCTAGGCGGTAGGTGGTGACCTCAATGCGCTCATCATCGCAAATAGCCGTGATGCCGCCAAATTTTATGCCCGACTCAACCACGGCAATATCAGCCGCTTCGAGCGCCTCTTTGGACTCCTGCCACAGGCCGCTGCAGCACATGTCAACATCGTGGCTGGGGCGTCCCATCAGGGCATCACGTACCCAACCGCCCACGTACCAAGCCTCAAGACCTGCTGCCTCAAGCGCACGCAGGACACGGATAGAGGCATCGGTCGGCTGCGTACCGTTGAGCGAAACATTGCACATGCCTATGGCCTCCTGCGACTATCAAATTGGCTATCGATTGCGTCTGCAAGAAGTCTAGCAAGAAACAGCCTCCACTGCACACGCAAGTCCGATAAACAAAAACGCATCCGTCCTGGTCTAAGACGGATGCGAAATAATTGAACTATTCAGGCAAGGTGCCGGAACTAGCAAACCTGACGGATTGCAATACCCTTCTGATACTCATCGACCTTGGCAAAATCGCCCAGACCCGGGCACTCGACCACGTTGGCGCCGGTGGCCATCGAGAGGCGCAGGGCGTCCTCGACGCGCTCGGGAGCGTCGTGCCACACGGACAGGAAGGCGGCCAGCGAAGAGTCACCGGCGCAAACGGTCGACAGCAGATTGACCTCAAAGGTACGGTTGGCAAACCAGATGTGCTCGCCGTTGGAGAAGTACGCGCCGGCGCCACCCAGGGTCAACAGCACGTTCTTGGCGCCCTTGGCATGCAGTTCGGCCATCGCGCCCTTGACAGACTCGTCGTCGCCACCGCTCACCTTAATGCCAAAGATGTCGAGCAGCTCGTCGTCGTTAGGCTTAATGAGGAGCGGCTCCATAGCAATGAGGTCGGCCAACTGATGGCTCGAAATATCGAGCACGAACTCGGCGCCCTTTGCCTTAACGCGGCGAAGCACCTCGGCCAGGAAGCCCTCAGAGGTGTTGGGGGGCAGCGAGCCGCTAATGACCAGGCAGGTCATGTCGTCAAGTGAATCGATGAGCTCAAACATCTCCTGCTCGTTGGCAGCGTTGATGGCGGCACCGGCATTGACCATGTTGTACTCGGTGTCGGGACCGGCGTTGAGGAACACGTTGACACGCGTGATGCCGTCAGTCCATACGGGCTTGACGGGCACGCCAAGGGCCTCGGCGCCCTTAACGATAAACTCTCCCGAGAAGCCGGCGAAGAAGCCCAGGATCGTGGTGTCGACGCCGTAGTGGTCGAGCGTAAAAGAGACGTTGAGACCCTTGCCGTTGGGGGTGTAGACAGCGTTACGGGTGCGAGTGACGGTGTTGGCGGACAGGCCATCGCAGGAGATGTTGTAGTCAATAGCGGGATTTGCAGTGAGCGTATAAATCATGAATGTTCCTTTCACGAAGCAACGTGTTAATGAAAGTATATTCCACACATCGGTAAAAGGCTAGGACAACTCGGTAAACGGTGTGGAACGCGTGAAGCGCGGCTCCGAGGTTCGAGTGGGACAAAAAAACGGCGCCCCGGTCGAAACCGGGACGCCGTATGCGCACGAGTTTGTCGCGTTTCGCTTACTTGCGATCGAGCTTGCGGACAGCAACGCGCTTGCTGTACTCGTCGACGTGACCAAAGTCGCCGATGCCGACGGACTCAGCAACGTTGGCGCCGGTGGCCATAGCGAGCTTCATGGCCTCCTCGACGTTGTCGCGATCCCTGTACCACTTGTGCAGGAACGCAGCGAGGGTGCAGTCGCCGGCGCAGACGGAAGAGACAAGCTTGATGTTGAACTCACGCTTGGCATACCAGATGTCCTCGCCGTTGGAGAAGTAAGCGTCACCGCGGCTACCACGGGTGAGCAGCACGTTCTGGACGCCGGCCTCGTGAGCCAGCTTCATGGCAACGCGGACCTCGTCGTCGGTGTCGACCGGCACGCCGAAGATAGCCTTCATCTCGTGATGGTTCGGCTTAATGAGCAGCGGCTTCTTGTGAGCGAGCTCCTTGAGCTTGTCGGAGGACAGGTCCAGGACGACGTCGGCGCCACGGGCCTGAGCGTGCTCCATGACCTGAGCCAGGAAGTCGGGCGTAGCTTTGGGAGGCACGGAGCCGGAGACGATCAGGCACTCAAGGTCGCCCGCGGTGTCCAGGATGTTGTAGAGCTCCTCCTGGTGCTGCGGCGTGATCGGAGCACCGGGGTTGAGGATGCCGTACTCGTGCTGGCCATCGTTGACGTAGGTGTTAATGCGCGTGATACCGTCGGTCCAGACCGGGCGGCAAAGGCAACCCAGGTTCATGACCTCCTCGACGATGAACTTGCCCGTGAAGCCGGCGAAGAAGCCGAGAGCGACGGTGTCGACGCCCATCTTCTTAAAGGCGAAGGACACGTCGAGGCCCTTGCCGTTAGCCGTGTAGCTGGCCGAGCCGGTGCGGACGTTCTCGTCGGGCTCGAGCGGAGAGCTCGAAACCGTCATGTCGACAGCCGGGTTAGCGGTTAGCGTGTAGAACATTTACAGTACCCCCTGTATATGTGAGGGCCGCGTGGCCGGCCCATTCCAACCACGCGGTTACCTCTGATACCAAATTAGCGAGCTGCGGACTCGAGCAGTGCCTTGACCTCGGCAGCGGTGTTGCAGGCGAGCGCCTTCTCGGCAAGCTCGTCGCACTCGGCCTTGGTCCACTGGCTGATGGTCTTGCGGGCGCGCAGGATGGACGGAGCGCTCATCGAGAACTCCTCCAGGCCCCAGCTGATCAGCAGCGGCTCGAGCAACGGATCGGCAGCGGCCTCGCCGCACATACCGACCATGATGCCGGCCTTCACGCCGCTCTCGATGATGTTCTTGAGCGAGCGGAGCACGGCGGGATAGTAAACCTGGTACAGGTTGGAGATGGTGTCGTTGCCACGGTCGGCGCACATGGTGTAGCCGATCAGGTCGTTGGTGCCGATGGAGAAGAAGTCGGCGACCTCGGCCAGGCGGTCAGCGAGCAGCGAGGCGGCAGGCGTCTCGACCATGATGCCGACCTCGATGTTCTCGTTGAACTTGCGACCCTCTTCGGTCAGCTCGGTCTTGCACTGCTCGACGAGCTCCTTGACGGCCACGACCTCCTCGACGCAGGTGACGAGCGGGATCATGATCTTGACGTCACCAAAGGCGCTGGCGCGCAACAGGGCGCGGAGCTGGACCTTGTACTGATCGGGGTTGGCCAGGCAGTAACGCACGGCACGGAAGCCCATGAAGGGGTTCTCTTCCTTGACCATGTGAAGGTACGGAATCTCCTTGTCGCCACCCACATCGAGCGTGCGGATGATGACCGGAGCGCCCTTGAGCGCGCTGGCGACCTTACGGTAGGCGTTGAACTGCTCCTCCTCGGAAGGAAGCTCAGCAGAGTCCATGAACAGGAACTCGGAACGGAACAGGCCAATAGCCTCGGCATCGTGATCGAGCGCGTTGGGCACGTCATCGGGGTTGCCGATGTTGCAGGCAATGATCTTCTTGATACCGTCGGCAGTCACGGACGGCTTGCCGCGGAAGGCCTCGAGAGCCGCCTTCTCGGCAGCAAAAGCCTCGGCCTTGGCAGTGTAGGCGGCGAGCGTCTCCTCATCGGGATCGGCCTCGACGATACCCTTGCCACCGTCAACGACAACGGTCATGCCGTTGCGCAGTGCGGTGCAGCTGTTGGAAACCGAAAGGACAGCCGGGATCTCGAGGGCGCGCGCAATGATTGCGGAGTGCGACGTGCGGCCACCAGTCTCGGTGACGATACCGGCAACGTGGGCCTTATCGATCGTGGCGGTCATGGACGGCGTGAGGTCGTGCACGACAACGACGGTGTTCTCGGGCAGGACGGAAAGGTCGACGACCTCCTTGCCCAGCAGCTCGGCCAGAATACCGGTGCGGATGTCGGCGATGTCGGCCGCGCGCAGACGGAACATCTCATCGTCCATGGACAGGAACATGTTCTCGAACATGGTCGAGGTGTCCATGAGCGCCTGCTCGGCGCAGGTGCCGCCGTCAATGGCGGCGTTGATGGCGTCGGTCATGCCCGGATCCTGAGCCAGGACAATGTGTCCGCTCATGATCTCGGCCTCGGCCTCGCCCACCGTCTCCTTCATGTGGTCGGCCTGAGCCTGGGTCTTCTCGCAGAAGACCGAAAGAGCGGTCTGATAGCGCTCCTTCTCTGCTGCCGAATCAGCAACCTCGTGCGGCTCAAACGTCAAGTCGGGATCGACGGCGACCATGACGGTGCCGATACCGATGCCCTCGGAAGCGTTGACTCCCTGATACATTCCCATTCCTCTCTCCGTGTCATGTGATAAAGCGTTTTGCCATATCCATGACAAAAGAGCGCAGCTACCTTAAGACAGGTCACTGCGCCCCCAAATATGAACTTAGTTGTTCAACATGCGACCCGTTTGAGTTCTACTCGCCAAGACCGCTCTTGATGAGCTCGATGGCAGCAGCCAGAGCCTCGGCCTCGTCGGCGCCGTCGCACTTGACCTCGACCTCGGTGCCGCAGGGGATACCAGCAGCCATGAGGGCCATCGGGGACTTGCCGTTGACCTCCTTCTCGGGGGTGACGACCGTCACGTCACAGGCGTACTTGCCCATGGTGGAGGCGAACAGACCAGCCGGACGCATGTGCAGACCCTGAGGATTAACGAGGGTAGCCTTCTCAGAAACCATAATTGACTCCTTTTTTGTGTTTAACCCCTGTCATGCATGTGGCAGGAGTCAGATTCACGACGTTGTTTATATTAACTCACATCAAACGGTTTTTCATTGTGTTTCGCACGAATTGTTGGACAGTTGTCTGTTCTGTCCGCTTGCTCGCCCCGTACCCCGCGCGCGGACCCATGAGATTTCCTGCTCTACAGTCCTGCTCGCACGAAGAGCACATTAAGTGCTCTTCGGCTCGTGCGGAACTCGCGATAAATCTCATGGCCCCCGCGCGCGGGGTCCGGGGCGAGCAAGCTGCGGAAACTCGGTCGGTCCAAAGTAATATCGTGCGAACGGAATTCTGGCTGATGACTTGTTCGCGACAAAGACTCGATAGGCAGCCCACTCTATGCCCTTTTGTAAGTTGCGGTGAAATAGGGACTGAATTTGGGGTTGAATCGTTTAAACAGTCCCCATTTCACCGTAACTTATGGGAGGGCATAGAAAAAGGCGGGGGCTCCTGGTGGAGTCCTCGCCTTTGTTACAGGGGGCGATGTTATTCGCGTACTGCGGAATTAGACCAGGCGGGCGTTGATCGTCTTGGCGATCTCGGCGGCGTCGGTGGAACCCTTGACGGTGGCACGGAAGTCCTCGTCCATGAGCGCCTCGGCGACCTTGGACAGGATCTTGAGGTGCGTGGTGCCAGCCTGTGCACCAGGGATGAGCAGGGCGATGCCCACGTTGACGGGAGCGCCGTCCATGGTGTCCCAACCGGTCACGCCGGACTCGTCCTTGACGACGATGACGGCAGCCTCGGTAATGGCGTCGGACTTGGCATGCGGAATGGCGAAGCCCTCCATCATGCCCGTGGTGCCCTCGGCCTCGCGGGCCAGGAAGGCGTTCATCACGGCGTCGGCGTCGTTTGCGATACCGGCCTTGACGGCCTGGTTGGAAACGAAGCTCAGAGCCTCGTCACGAGAAGCGAAGTCCTCGGCGACAAAGACATTCTCGACCTTCACGAAGTCGGCAGCCTCGGCCTTGGGAGCCTCGACGGCAGCGGCCTTGGGGGCCTCAACGGGCTTGGCTGCAGGAGCGGCCTTCTGATTCTTCTCGAAGTCGTACTTCTTGAAGGCCACGAACAGGATGCCACCGACAACAGCGCCGATGAGGATCGCGAGGACCCACAGCGGACCGTTCTCGACAACGGGCAGGACCAGGAAGCCACCGTGAGGCGCCGGATCGTGAACGTTGAACATGATGGTCAGGATCGAAGCGATAGAGGAACCGAGCATCATGATGGGCATGACCGGCCAGATGTTCTTGGTCATGAACGGAATGGCGCCCTCGGTGATGTGGGTGCAACCAAGGATGAGGTTGACGACACCGGCGTCGTGATCCTCCTGGCTGAAGTACTTCTTGCCGACAACGACGGCAAAGGTGGTGATCAGCGGCGGAACGATGCAGGCGGCGGAGACGGCAGCCATGAAGTTGGTGCCGAAGTTGTAGGTATCGGTGCCAACGCCAGCAGCCAGCGCCTCGGTGAGCATAGCGGTACCGGTGACGTAAGCAGCCTTGTTGACCGGGCCACCCATGTCAAAGGCACACATGCAGCCGATGGCAAGACCCAGGACAACGGCGCCAGAGGCGGACAGGCCCTTGAGGAAGTCCATCATGGCAGTGTTGATGGCAGCCATGGGGCCAGAGATGCCGAGCATGACCAGACCGACGATGGCGGTCGAGAACAGCGGGTACAGGAAGATAGCCTTGAGGCCGTCCAGGTTCTTGGGCAGACCGGCAAAGACCTTCTCGAGCAGCAGGATGACATAGCCAGCGAGGAAGCCGCCGACGATGCCGCCCAGGAAGCCGAAGCCCACGCCGGCGCCACCGGCGTCGATCATGCCGGTCTCGGCGTTAACAGGCAGGCCCTGAATGGCGATCATACCGGCAACAAAACCAGGGACGAGCGCCGGGCGCTTACCGATGGACTCGGCGATGTAGGCGGAAAGTACCGGAACCATGAGGTTCATGGCGATGCCGCCGATGATCTTGAGCATCGCAGCAAAGCTGTTGTAGTCAGACGCCGTCGAATCGAAGGACGTAATGCCCCACAGGAACGAGACGGCGGTCAGGACACCACCGGCAACGACGAAGACCAGCATATGGCTGACGCCGTTCATAAGGTGCTTGTAGATGACGTGACCGATGGACTCCTTCTCCTCGGCCTCGTCCTCGACATCGGCAGCGGCTGCAACCGTGTTGTCGCCCTTGGCGGCGAGCGCGCGGTCAATCAGCTTACCGGCGGCCTCAACGGACAGGGCCTTGGAAACACCAACGGAAACCATGGGCTTGCCGGCGAAACGCTCAGCCTGGACATCCTTATCGGCTGCGACGACGACGGCCTTGGCACCGGTGATCTCGCTCTTGGTGAGCTCGTTCTCGACACCGACCTGGCCATGGGTCTCGACCTTAATAGTCAGACCTCGCTCGGCAGCTGCCTTCTCCAGTGCCTCCTTCGCCATGAAGGTGTGCGCAATGCCGGTCGGGCAACCGGTGGCGGCGATGATGTCAAACTTAGCCATGTGTCCCTCCTTTTTAAGTTTTGCGCCCGCAGGCGCTCCCCTACACGCGCGTCCTTGCGCGCTTTTCCACAACTGAAAGATACCAACCTACCGTCCGCGTGAGAAGAGACAAGGCGCAATTCTCCGGTGAAAGGTTCTTTCATAACCGTAAACGGTAGGTGAAAGTTTACCATCAACACTTGAAACGGCAAGGTGTATCTTGTAATTGAAAATCCCCCTATACTATGACATTACAAAACGAGTCCGATTTTCATGCCAACCAGGAGCCATCCATGACCGATAGTAGCAAGAGCGCACTTTCCCTCATTAGTACCCATCAGGGATACAGCGAGTCCGAGCAGCGTATTGTCGACTATATATTGGAGCACCAGTCCGAGGCGCCACGCCTCACGGCGGCTCAGCTCTCGCGCGCCGCCGCCACGTCCGAGGCGACCGTTTCGCGCTTCTGCCGCAAGCTTGGCTTTGGCAGCTTCCGCAGCTTTCAGTTTTCGTTGGCGAGGGATTTGGAAAGCCAGCGCAACGAGGGCCTGACTGACGAAGTCTCGCTCGACAATATGGAGCAGAGCCTTAAGAACATCCTGGCTGCCAAGGTGAGCGAGCTTAATGCGACCATCGACGGGATCGACCACGATACGTTGGCGGCTGTTGTGCATGCCCTTAAGCATGCAGGGGTTATTGAGTTTGCGGCTGTGGGCAATACGAACGCGGTCGCGCTCGATGCGACGTTTAAGTTTTCGCAGCTGGGCCTGCGCTGCATGGCGAGCACCATTAGCGAGACATCAATCGGCTTTGCGCTCACGTTGCACCCGGGTGACGTCATCGTGCTCATCTCAAACTCCGGCAAGTCGCGCCGACTGAATCGCATGGCAAAAGCGGCTCGCGACTGCGGTGCCACCGTAGTCGTCATCAGCAGCGACAGCAAGTCTCCACTCGCGCGCCTGGCAGACTACACTTTTAATACCGTCAACCACGAGGCGCTGCTGACGACGGGTGACTTTGCGTTCTCCAAGATCAGCGCCACGATGATCATCGAAGTTATCTACAACTTCCTGCTGCCCGAGATTGAAGACGCTCGCGAACATATCAGCTACTACGAGGAGCTCATCCAGCCGGACAAGGTCGTTGAGTAAAACGCGTAGTGGGACAAAAATTTCAGTCTATTTTGTCCCACCAACACCGCTGATACGACCTAGCCTCGAACTTCTTCGAGCATCTGCTTTGCGTGGGCCAAGCTTGCCTCGGACTGATCGCCGCTGAGCATGCGGGCGATCTCGGCGGTACGCGCTTCGCCGGTTACCTCGTCCAAATGCGTCTGGGGAACATCGCCCGGCTCCTTGCTGACAACATAATGCTTGTCGGCCATGACGGCGACTTGCGCCAAGTGGGTTACGACAATCACTTGATGCGTAGCGGCAAGATCGACCAGCACACCAGCAAGAGCACGAGCCGTGGAGCCGCCGACACCGGCATCGACCTCGTCAAATACCAGTGTATCGACGCCGTCAGCATTACCCAAGACCACCTTGCTCGCGAGCATAACGCGGCTGAGCTCGCCGCCCGACGCAATTCGGCGCAGGGGACGCGGCGTCAAGCCGGCACCGCTGCGATACAAAAGCTCGTAACTCGAAGGACCCGCCGGCGTCCACTCAGCGCGCGGAAGATCATGCGACTCCCAAACGAGCTCGGCACCGCCCATCTCCAAGCGTGCCATCTGACGACCGACCTCGTGGCAGAAGCGCGGGGCCGCCGTATTGCGAGCGCGCTTGAGTGCCTTGGCGGCAGCGAACAGCTCGCGCTCGGCGCTCCCGAGTGCCTCACGCGCCTTTTTGATCTGTTCATCGCCATCATCGACCAGGGACAGCAGCTCTTGCGAGCGATCGCGCATGGCAAAAACATCGTCCATCGTGGGACCCCACTGACGCAACAGGCCCTTGAGGTCGGAATACCGCTCACGCATGCGAGCGAGCTCGCGCGGGTTGAAGGCGACGCCATCGCGATAGGCACGAAGCTCGTTCGCGCTATCCTCAAGGGAGATGCAGGCATCCGAAAGCGCATCGGCAATGTCGCCCAGTTTGCGATCGACGGTAGCCATACGGGAAAGCTCTGCCACGGCGCTGTTCACGGCATCGAGCGCTCCACCTTCGGCGGCAAGCGATGCATGGGCATCGTTAGCTGTGGCAACCAGTACCTCGGCATGTTCGGAGCGCGGCAGCAGTTCCTCGAGTTCCTCATACTCGCCCGGCTTGGGGTCGACCTCGCCGATGCGCTCGAGGGCAAAGCGAGCCTCCTCGACACGGCTCCCCTGCGCGCGTGAGGCTTCCTCCACGCGACGGACCTCCTTGGCAGCCGCACGCGACGCCTTGAAGCAGGCACGGTAACGGTCGAGCGCCTCGAGCGCAGAGCGACCAGCCCAGGCATCAACCATGGCAACATGATGCGCCGGATCGAGCAGACGCTGGTGTTCATGCTGGCCGCACAGATCCATCATCACGCCGACGCGCTCGGAAAGCTCGCGCACGCTAGCGATGCGGCCGTCAATCTTGACGCGGCTGCGACCCTCGGCAGAAAGGCTGCGCTGCACGGTAAAGCCCTCCGTGTCGTGCGGGTCGTCGAACAAGCGCGCCTCGACGCTCGCCAGCGCCTCTCCCTCGCGCACGGTCGACGAATCTGCACGCTCGCCCAAAATGAGCTTGAGCGCCGAGAGCAGCGCGGTCTTGCCGGCACCGGTCTCGCCAGTCAAAACCGTTAGGCCCGCACTCGGCACCAGCGTCGCCTCGCGAATGAGCGCGATGTTGGAAACCTGCAGCTCATCGATCATGGCGCACTCCATAGAACACGCGGCTCACCGAGTTATAGAAGCTCTCGGGACCGTAATCGAGCAGCAGCACGTCTCCGGGACCGCGACGCACCGCCACGCTCTCAACGGTGCCATCGCAGGTAATAAACTGTCCATCGATAGCGATCGCCGGAACACTCGGACGGTCATCAGACATAAAGATCTCGACGACATCGCTCGGCGAGGTCAAAAAGGCGCGAGCCTGAATGGTATGCGGAGCAATCGGCACACAGACCATGCCCGTGTAATCGGGGCTGACGATGGGACCGCCGGCGGATAGCGCGTAGCCGGTGGAGCCAGTCGCCGTCGATACAACCACGCCGTCGCCACGCAGTCGATCGATATGGTGGCCCGACACCGTGATGTCGAACTCGACCATATCGGACAGCGGACCGCGGGTAAGCGCCATGTCGTTGAGGGCGAAGGTGCGCACGACATCCTTCGTACCGTCTTCGCGCACGGACACGATATCCGCGGCGATGGTAGCGCGACGGCTCACGTGCAGCTCACCGGACAGGGCATCGCTCACAACCTGCAAAATGTCGCGCTCCTCGGGGCTCGCGGCCGTCAAAAAGCCCAGGTGACCATAGGAAAGACCGAGGATAGGAATCTCGCGATGGTTGAGGATGCGGGCAGCGCGCAGCAACGTACCGTCGCCGCCGAGCGTAATGACCAGATCGGAGCCGTCAATATCAGGCGTGCTTTGAATCTTCGATCGCTGGTCGGCAGCCCATGCGACCTCATAGCCCTGGCGCGTCAGCCAAAGCTCGAGCATCAGGCCGCTCTCGACCGCTTCTTGCTTGTAGTAATTGGGAACCAGAAAGACCTTCATAGCGTTGCAGCTTTCTCGCTCATAACCGATACCTGGGATTGCAGCTCGTCTTGCGAGCGGTCGCCGGGGGCATACCTCGTGCCGTACAAGAAAAACTCAACGTTTCCCTTGGCACCATGAATGGGCGACACGCACACATCGACCGGAAAAAGGCCCTTGGCTGCAAAGAGTTCAACCGCCGCCACGAGTGTATCGCGGCGCACGGCGGGATCGGTCACAATGCCGCCCTCACCCACCAGCGCCGCCGGAGCCTCAAACTGCGGCTTTACGAGCGTGCAGAATGCACCCGTAGGCGCCAGGCACGCCAGCACCGCATCGATAATGTTCGCGATGCTGGTAAACGAGACATCACAAACAACCAGGTCGATGGCGCCGGCATAGCCAAGCTCAGGCAGCTGCGTCACGTTGGTGCGCTCATGCAGCGTCACGCGATCGTCCTGACGCAACGACCAATCGAACTGTGCGCGACCCACGTCCACCGAGATAACGGTCGCAGCTCCGCGCTTGAGCAGGCAATCGGTAAAGCCGCCGGTAGAGCAGCCCACATCCAGACAGCTAAGGCCCGTCGGATTGATGCCAAACGCATCAAGCGCGCCTTCGAGCTTAAGACCGCCGCGGCCAACATAGGGAATGCGCCCCTTCACGTGCAGCGGCAGACCCGGGGTCACCTTAAGCCCCGGCGAAGTCAAGCGCTCGCCGCCGCTCGAGACCAAGCCGGCCATAAGAGTGCGAAGGGCATCCGCGCGATCGGCGCAGATGCCCTGTGAAATCAGTTCGTCATCAAGACGCACGCGTTTCATGAATGCCATCAACCATTCGTATCCGGAGATGCGGCCTAGCTATCCTGGGATTCGTTTGCCGCATCCTCATCGTATTCCTGCTCGAGCTTGTCGGCCTCACGCGGCGTCAGCTCAAACTTGTCGACCATATCGACCGCGCGGGAGCCCAGCTCAATCGCCTCGTCAAACAGATCGAGCGAACGCTCCAAGGACGTATCCTTGGAGCGAACGGTAGCGATGATCTGGTCCAGACGGTCCGAGATCTCGTCAAAGTTGCGGACAGAACCCTCTGGCATGGCTACTCCTCGACGGAGTCGATGTCAGCCTCGGCGGCGTCCGCATCCTCGGCCAGCACGCCAGCCTCGGCCTGGGCAACCGCAACCTTGGCGGCAGCCTCAGCAGCCTGGGCCTCCTCGCGAGCGCGATCCTCGGCCAGCAGTTCCTGGTACAGGTCCTCGCCCGGCAACTCCTCGCTGCGCGCGATCTTGCCCAGCACGCCGTTGACGAACGACGCGGACTGGTCGGTGCCATAGGCCTTGGCAAGTTCGACGGCCTCGTTGATCACGATAGCGTCCGAGACCTCTTCGTCGGTAAGGAAGCGCATCTCGTAGACGGCGATACGCAGCAGATTGCGGTCGGCGCCGGGCATGCGCATAAGATCCCAGTTCTTGGCGACGGCGCGCAGGGCACAGTCGATGCGATCGATATGCTCGTAGGCACCGCGGCACAGCTCCAGCGCATAGGGGTCGAGGGGGCCCTTCGAGATCAGGAAATCACCCTCGAGGACGCGCTCGAGCGGGCTGTCCGTGGCCTCGGCCTGAAATAGCAGCTGCAGCGCCTGACTGCGGGCAAGCGTACGCCCGCGATAAACCTTAAGGCTCAAAGGTTACTCCTTGGGGAAAACGAGGCCGTCGATGCAAACGTCAACGCGCTCGACCTCAACGCCCACCTGGGCATCGATGGCGGCGACCACGGCGGCGCGAACGGCCTCGGCGAGTTTCTTGAACGGATAGCCAAAGAACACCACGACACGCACGGTGAGTGCGAGCTTGTCGCCGACGACCTCGGCCTCAACCGCCGGCTCGGAAGCCGGGGCCTTGGACGAGAGCATCATGGAGACAAGGTTGGTGGCAAGGTCCTTGACGCCAACGGAGGCGATGCCCTCGACATCCGACACGGCGCGCGAGACGATGGCGGTCAGAACATCGGGCGAAATGCCGATGCCGTCAATCTTGATTTCCTGGGGCATGAGTCCTCCTAGAAGAGTTGGTTGCTAGACGCGGGAGACGAACTTGCCGTCGCGGGTGTCAACCTTGATGACCTCGCCCTCGTTGAGGTACATGGGGACCTGGATGACGGCGCCGGTGTCGATCGTGGCCGGCTTGGTGGAACCCTGGACGGTGTCGCCCTTAAAGCCCGGGTCAGTCTGGACGATGGTGGTCTCGATGAACATCGGCGGAGTCACGCCCATGAGCTCATCGTCGGCGAAGAGAAGCTGGCAAATGTCGTTCTCGCGCAGCCACTTGGAGTTCTCGCCCACCATGTCCTCGGGAACGGGAACCTGCTCATAGGATTCGTTGTCCATGAAGATGTAGTCGGTGCCATCGTTGTAGAGGTACTGGAACTCACGGGTGGTGAGCATGACGCTCTCGAACTTGGTGCCGGCGTTGCAGGTGTTCTCGACGACGCGGCCGCTCTTGATGTCGCGGGTCTTGTAGCGCACAAACGCGCCGCCCTTGCCCGGCTTGACATGCTGGAACTCGACGATGGTGTAGACCTTGTCCTTAATGCGGAGACCGAGGCCGTTCTTGAAGTCGGCGGTAGAAATGGTAGGCATAGCGACCTTTCTTGTTATGGGCAGAACGCACAAGCGTCCAAATTACATACGAGCGAAATTATACACTTGCAGACGGCGCCTGCAGCGAGCGCATAAAAAGAGAACGCGGGGCGTCCGAATTGCTCCGGAGGCCCCGCCCCAAACTATCTACCGAAGTAGACTAGCAATCGATGACGTGAAGGTCATGCGGCGTCTTGGTGAAGGGCTCGTAGCCGTTCTCGGTGACCACGCCGTAGTCCTCCAGGCGCACGCCGCCCACACCGGGCAGGTACACGCCGGGCTCCATGGTGATAACCGAGCCGACCTCGATGATGTTCTTGCTGCGGTTGAAGTTAGGCAGCTCGTGGATGTCAATGCCCACGCCGTGGCCCAGACCATGGTTGTAGTAATCACCATAGCCGGCATCGCCAATGATCTTCTTGGAAAGCTTGAAAATGTCGTTGCCCTCGACGCCCGGATGGATGGCGGCGACGCACTCCTCGTGCGTACGGCGCACGAGCGCGTACAGGTCGAGCTGCTCCTGCGTGGGCTCGCCCATCACGACGGTACGCGTCATATCGGAGCGATAGTCGCAGTAGCCCGCGCCGTAATCCATGAGAACGAAGTCGCCCTTCTCGATCACGCGGTCGCTCGGGACGGCATGCGGGTTGGCGGTATTGGGGCCGCTCGCCACGATGGAGCCGAAGGCCAAGCTGTCGGCGCCGTTGGCGAACATAAAGTTCTCGAGCTCGTTGCGAACCTGCTTCTCGGTCATGCCGGGTTTAATAAATCCGAGCATGTGCTGGAAGGCGGCGTCGGTAATCGACTGCGCATGGCGCATGAGCTCGATCTCCTCGGCGTCCTTGATGGCGCGCATCTTGCGAATGTCATCATGCATCAGCGGCAGCATGCAGGCGACGGAACGATCCTCAAGGCCACGCTGAATACCCTGGTAGAAGTTAATCTGCATGTCGTCCTCGACAGCGCAGACGCGGCACTTGTTGGCCGCGATCTTGCCGGCGACCCAACCGGGGATGGTGCCTTCGTCCATGTCGTAGACCCAGGGGCTGCCGGCAGGCGTGTTCTCCTCAAAGCTGTTGAGGTAGCGCGAGTCGGTATGGAACAGGCACTGGTCAGCCGTAATAAACGCAGCGTGCGGGAACTCGAAGGTGTAATCGAAGACGCCCTTCACGCCCGTGAGCCAACGAAGGTTGGCCTCGTCGCGCACCACGATAGCATCGTAGCCGCGCTCAGCCATCAGGGCACGGACACGCTCGATACGACCGGCAGGACCGGCAGCAAACTCAGACATGCAGATTCCTTTCTTGTTGTCTCCATAAAGACGGGACGGGTCTCAACCGAACGATGGAATCGCATGCAATCCGCAACCGATTGAAAACCCGCCCCTCAACATGATACGAAAGACGATGGATGTCAATAAATCTTAGAGAAGTTCTTTGCGAGAAGCCAAGTAGGCGTGAGCATGGCGGTCGAGAACCTCGTCCTCAACGCTCGTTAGACGAATGGCGCCGAGTGCCGCGGGCAGCGGCAACATGCTGCGGTTCGAGCGGACAAACTGCTGCCTGCGGAACTCCTCGATATATGCGGCAGGCTCCAGATCGAAGGCAAGCTCCTCGATACCAAAGTCCTCCAGGCAGTCATCGACCTCGAAGACGTAATCGATATCGAAGTCGCAGGCATCGTGTGCTAGGCGCGCCTCAAAGCGCATGCCCTCGGACAACAGCTGGTAGGCAGGCACCTGCGAAGCGGCATCGCCCAAGCAGGCGCGCAGGGTACGCTCCCCCGTCTTGCCAAAATCGAGCGCATGGCGGGCGCTGGGATTCGTAGCCATCAGTACGTCCTTGCGGGCAGTCTGAGACCACTGAACGGCATTGACGAGCGCGACCTCCTCGCCCGCGAGAATCTCGGGAACGGTCTCGGTAAACTGATTCCAGCGGGACTTGCTGCTCGAAAGCATGGTGCCAACAAGTACCGCATAGCCGAGCTTGAGGTCCTCGGGGTCCGCCTCGCGAACAAGGTCGAGGTCACACACGACCAAGCCCGGCTCGGGACGGAACGCGATAGCGGGAAGCGCATGCGCGGACGAGGCGACGAGGGGCTTCATGGTCGTCGCGACCGTGAGCATGGCGTCGAACGTCGTCGGCAGCAAGGCGCACTCGGTGCGACCGCACCACTGATTGGCACACCAGCAAACGACCGAGCAGGTCGCCGTGTCGCCGACAGCGACAACGAGATCGTCGCAGGTAATGCCGTTAGCCGACAGGGCGCGAAAGACGGTATCGGCATCGGCAAGCGTAGCACCAGCAGGTGAAACCTCGAGGACGAGCAGCGACACGGCAAAACCGGCGTCAACCAGCGCATGCTCGACAGCCTCGCCAAAACGCTCGGATGTGGCGTCGTTCCAAACCACCATCGCGCGCTTAGGCTTGCCCACAGCCGAGGCAAACATGCGCGACAGTTCCTCGAACGCGCCCAATCCGACGCGGACATCGACACTGCGGTTTTGGAAATTGATAAGTTGGCGGCGAATCATAGCAGTCCACGCTCCAAAAGCATCTCGGCACAAAGGTAGGAAACGTCCTCGAAGGACTTGTTGCGAATATCAAGGGTAATATCGGCGGCTTGGCGATACAGCGGACGGCGATGCTCAAACAGGCGCGCAGCATGCTCGGGCGAGCGGAAATCGGGCCGGGTATCAGAACGGCGAATCTGGCGCAACGAGTCCTCAAAGTCGCCTTCGAGGTACACGCATGTACCCATCTCGTGCATCAGTTCAATGTTCACCGGCGTCTCGACGATGCCACCCCCGCACGACACCAGCAGGCTGCGCTCGCTTTGAAGCGAACGGAGTGCCGAGGTCTCGAGCTCGCGAAAACGGTCCTCGCCCTCGGTCTCAAATATCTCGGTCACCGACTTGCCACATCGACGCACAACCAAACGATCGGTATCGATAAAACGCCGCTTGAACATAGTGCCGACGTTGCGCGCTAGCGTCGATTTGCCCGCGCCCAAAAAGCCGATAAAGAAAATATGGTCGCAGCCGTGTTTGATGTGCTGAGACATGGCGAAACCTATTCCTCGCAGGGAAGGTCGCGCAGGGCCCGGCGCTCAAAAATACGGAAGATCTGCGTATACCACAGGTCCTGCGTCGCCTGCGGCTTTACCAGGATGGTATCGACGCCGGCTAAATTGCCACTCCACACGTCAGTGTAGAGCTGATCACCGATCAGTACCGCCTCGTCGGCCGTGGCGCCGAGGCGCTGAAGACCCGCCTTGAGGGCAAACGGCGCCGGCTTCATGGCGTGGCTAATGGCCTCGAGTCCCAGCTCGCGTGCAGAGCTCATGACCTGGTCGCGATGCCAGTTGTTGGACACCATGCACAGCTTAAAGCCTTTGGCGCGGGCGGCGTCAAGCCAAGCGGAAACCGCGGCGGGAACCTGCTCGGTGTCGCGCGGCACCAGGGTGTTATCGCGATCGAGCAGAATGGCGCGTTTGCCGCCGGCCCACAGGGTATCAAGGTCGATGCGATCGACCGAGGCAACGTATCGTTTGGGGCTAAAAATCCTCATGCTAATTCCAAGACTGTTGATGCTCTTCGTAGGTTTGCGAGAAGTACTCCTCGTCCTGCGTAATGTAGAAATAAAGGTCATCGGAGTCGGTCGGTTCAAGCGTGGCCTTGAGTGCCTCGAGCGACGGAGAGCAGATGGGCGTGGGTGGCAGGCCCTCGTGCTTATAGGTGTTATACGGGCTATCGCTCTGCAGGTCGTCGGCGGTAACCTCGCCACCGGTGACATACATCATGGTCGCATCGCTGTTGAGATAGCGCAGACCGTCGAGTTTGCCGGCAAGGCGGTTGTAGAAGACCGAGGCCACGTGCGCACGTTGATCGGCGTTGAGGCCCTCACGCTCAACGATAGAGGCCAAGTTGACGATGTCGTAGTCGGACATCTCCACACCGTAGCGCTCCTTGATCTTGGCTTCGCAGCTCGCAAAGTCAAGCGACTTGTACTCAGTCTTAAACTGATCGAGCATGGCGCGAATCACGTCATCGGCCGTCGGCGAATCACCCAACGAATAGGTCTTGGGGAACAAGAAACCCTCGAGCGAGTCGTTGGCGGCGCCCTTAAGGAAGCTATAGTCGTCAACGTAGTTGGAGGCCTTGGCCTGGTTGAGGAAGTCTTCCTTAGAGATGCTGTCGTAGGCCTGGGCCACGCGGTCGGCGACTTGATCGACCGTTAGGCCCTCAGGGATAGTCAGCGCATTGGAACCCGCGTTGGGGCCTTCCATGAGCTGCTGAACAACCTTGGTCGCATCCATGAGTGTGGTGAACGAATAAGTACCAGGCTTGAGCGACATATCGGCGTTAAGCTTTTTCACCGCCGCGTAGTAATCCTTGGGATTTTCGACGATATGGTTCTCGGAGAGAATCGAGGCGATCGCATCACCCGAAGCACCGTCGGGAATGGTCACCGTAACCTGCTGACCAGCCGTGACCTTCGTATCCTCACCGGCAAAGAAGCCCTTGACGGCAGGCACGACAAAGAAAGCGATCGCAGCAAGCGCGAGCACCGCCACCACAACGCCGATGATCATGGGAACCGGAGAACTCTTCTTTTGGACACCGCGACGAGCATGCGTGTTGTAGCTCGAGCGGGTCGCCGGAGCAACGCCATGCGAGCCGCGAGCGTGATGCGAATGCGATTGGGGGGCCTGTGCTCGCTGGGTAGGTGCCTGCTGCTTAAAGCGGGTACCGCCTGCAGGCTGGGCCGTACGAGCAGTGGGCTGTCGAACCGTCCGCTGAGCAGGTTGAGCCAAACGAGAGGAGGACTGCACCGGGCGCGCGGCAGGCTGAGCTGCGCGCTGCGTCGGCTGTGCCGGACGCTGGCCAGGCTGGGCAGGGCGCGGCACAGGCTGACGTGTACGAATCGGCTGGCGCGGATCGGAAGCGCTAGGCATGCGAGACCTCCTCGTTTTTACGATCAAGCCATGTCTGCAAAAACAGGCTGGCGGCGATCATGTCAATCTTGCCTCTCATCTGTTTTTCGTTGAGGCCCTGCTCGCGCAGGATGCGTTTGGCCTCTTGCGAGGACAAGCGCTCGTCCTCAAACTCCAGCGGAAGTTCGAGCTTGTCGGCAATCTTTTGGGCCACGGCGGCAACGCGCTCGGCCTGGGGGCCGGGCTCACCGGCCATGGTCAAGGGACGTCCGCTTACCAGGATATCGGGCTCATAGTCCTCGACCAGGTAGCGAAACGTCTTGGCCATACCGGTGACCTCGGCAGCCGGAAGCACCTTGACAGGCATCGCCATCTTGCCATCACGGCTCGAGACGGCAATACCGATCCTGGTCTCCCCTATGTCCAGCGCGAGCGCGACCACAGCGACTTCTTAGGCGCCAAGCGCGGTCTTAGCGGCCGCGAGGGCATCGGCAATACCGGCGGCGTTCTTGCCACCGGCCTGGGCCATGTTGGGACGGCCGCCACCGCGACCATCGACCAGGCCCGCGATCTGCTTGATCACGTTGCCGGCGTGGAAACCGGCCTTCACGGCGTCATCGGAACCGGCGGCGAGCAGCGCAGGCGTGCCCTTCTCGGTCACGCTGGCGACGACGCAGGCGACAGGGCCGGCGACCTTCTGGTGCACGGTATCCCAGACGTTGCGCAGGTCAGCAGCCTCAAGGCCCTGGAGCTCAGCGACAACGAGCTTGTAACCGTTCAGCTCGACAGCGCCGTCGATGGCGCCGGAAATGGCATCGGAGGAGCCACCGGTCAGAGCCTTCTTGAGCTTATTGGACGTCTCGCGCAGGTCGGCCTGCAGGTTCTCCACGCGAGCGGGAACCTCGTCCGCGCGGCACTTGAGCGCAGCGGCAGCGGCGTCAACAAGTGCCAGGCGGTCGGCCATGTAATCGAGAGCGCCCTTAGAGGTCACGGCCTCGATACGACGGACGTTCGAGCCCGTAGAGGACTCGGAAATGATCTTGAACAGGCCGATCTCGGCGGTATTGGCGGCATGGGTGCCACCGCAGAGCTCGCGGGAGAACGGCTGGTCCTCGGCGCCCACGGAAACGACGCGGACGACGTCGCCGTACTTCTCGCCAAACAGGGCAACAGCACCGGCGGCCTTGGCCTCATCGATGCCCATAACGCGGGTCACAACCGGCTTGGAAGCGAAGATCTGCTGGTTGACCAGGTCCTCGACAGCCTTGAGCTGCTCGGAAGACAGAGCCTCGAAGTGCGTGAAGTCAAAGCGCAGGTGCTCGGGCGTCACCAGCGAGCCGGCCTGGGAGACATGCTCGCCCAGAACCTGCTTAAGCGCAGCGTCGAGAAGGTGGGTGGCGGTGTGATTGCGGCGCAGGAAGCCACGGCGCTCGGCGTCGAGCGCGGCGGTCACGGTAGCACCGACGGTCAGCGTGCCCTCGGCAACGTGCGCGACGTGAGCATACAGGCCGTTGTGGTTCTTGGTGTCGGCAACGGCCAGAACAACGCCCTCGGCGGAAAGCTTGCCGGCATCGCCCTGCTGGCCACCCATCTCGGCATAGAACGGGGTGCGGTCGAGCACGACCTCAACATCCTCGCCGGCAGCAGCGGACTCGACGGACTCGCCGTTGCGCACGATGGCGACAACCTTGGCGCCCTCGATGGCGTCGTTGTCATAGCCGTCGAACTCGGTCGCGGCAACCTTGTCGGAAAGCTCGACCCACACGTCGTTAAAGCTACCCCAGGCATCGCCCTTAGCGTTGGCGCGGGCACGGGCCTTCTGGTCCTCCATGCAAGCGGTAAAGCCATCCATGTCGACGTCGTGACCGGCGGTGCCGGCGATCTCGACAGTCAGGTCAATGGGGAAACCAAAGGTGTCGTGAAGCTTAAAGGCAACATCGCCCGGAAGGACAGCGCCGTCGGCGAGCGCGGCCAGGGCCTCGTCCAGGTAAACGCGGCCGTTGTCGAGCGTCGTTGAGAAACGCTCCTCCTCGGAGGCGACGATGCCCTTAACGAGCGCGACGTTCTTGAGCAGCTCGGGATAAGCCTCGCCCATCTGAGCGTTGACCTCGTCGATAAACTTGGTCAGGAAGGCGCCCTCGATGCCCAGCAGACGACCGTGGAACACGGCACGACGGAGCAGGCGGCGCAGGACGTACTCGCGACCCTCGTTACCGGGCAGGATGCCGTCGGAGATCATAAAGTCGACGGCACGGGAGTGGTCGGCGATGATGCGCAGGGAGCGGCTGGCACCGGAGTAATCGTCGGCGTCATAGGTCTTGCCGCTGATCTTCTCACCGAGCTTGATGAGGTGCTGCATCAGATCGCCGTCGTAGTTAGCGGTCTTGTGCTGCATGATAGCGGCCATGCGCTCCAGACCCATGCCCGTATCGAGGTTGCGGTGCGGCAGCTCCGGCATGGAGCCGTCCTCCTGGCGGTCGTACTGGGTAAACACGAGGTTCCAGAACTCAAGGAAGCGGTCGCAGTCGCAGCCAGGCTTGCAGTCGGGGCTGCCGCAACCGACCTCCTCGCCCATGTCAAAGTAGATCTCGGAGCACGGACCGCAGGGGCCGGTGGGGCCAGCGGCCCAGAAGTTGTCGTCCTCGCCCAGGCGGGAGATGTGATCCTCGGCAACGCCCAGAGAGCGCCACACGTCGTGGGTCTCGTCGTCTTCGGTAAAGACGGTGAAGTACAGGCGGTCGAGCGGCAGCTTGAACTCCTTGGTGATGAGCTCAAAGGCCCAAGCGCAGGCCTGCTGCTTGGAGACGCCGCCAAAGGAGAAGTCGCCGAGCATCTCAAAGAAGGACAGGTGACGGCCGTCCTCGCCGATGCAGTCGATGTCGTTGGTGCGGACGCACTTCTGGCAGGAGATCGCGCCGATCTCCTTCATGGTCTTCTTGCCCTGGTAGTACTCCTTAAACTGGTTCATGCCGGCGTTGGCAAGCAGCAGCGAAGGATCGTCAGGGACGAGGGACGAAGAAGGATAGAGCTTAAGACCGCGCTCCTCAAAGAAGTTGAGGAACTTGGAGCGAATCTCGGCCGTAGTCATTGACGGGTAGTCAGCACTCATAGAGGGAATCTCCTCGGTTTCACATCGAAACAGTTCAAACGTAACGATATTACCATCCCACCGCGCCTGTGCAAAAAAGAGGGCCGCCAAACAGCGACCCTCCAGCGAAAGTGCACGTTATTTAGGTCTGTCAAATACTTTGAAAAAAATGATTTCGGTATAATTGCATATAAGAATCGTCCGGAAGGAGCGATCGATGAATAGCAAACGGTTTGTCGTGAATGCACTAACCTCGGTAGCCCTTTTAGCAATCTTCGCTTACTCGAGCTGGTATGTGAACCAGCCGAGATTTGGCTACGCATTGTACGCAGTAACATCTGGCGATAAAGCGTATTACACCCTAAGCGCAATTGACGCCATCTTTTTCTATGTGGCTGGCCCCTTATCAATCGCTTTGATCGCGTTTATTGTTATTTACAACATCAAGAAACGCTAACAGGGCCTATTTGGAATCCGAATCGTCCATGGAGCCGTCGATGCCGGTTTTGGTGTCGTCGTCAGAGCTTGTGTCGTCGTCCTTGGCAAAGGGGTTCTTAAAGAAACCCGTCGCGTCGGGCTGCAGGCCTGAGAGCTTAATCCAGGGATTATCGAGCTCGGGCTTGGGCATGGCCTGGGCCTCGGGCGCGGTCTCGTTGCCGATGAGCTCGGACTCATAGATGAACGTATCGTCGCCAAGCGCGTCGTAGACGGCAACTGGGTTACCCTCGGTATCGCGATACGGAGTGCCCTTAAACACGGCACCATCGTATGCCACGAGCTGACGCCCGGTCTCGTTCTCAAAGTAGTAGACGAAAATGCCCTTGAGGGCCGCGCACAGCGGAATGGCGATAACCATGCCGATGGGACCCATGAGTGCCGAACCGATAACGAGAGCCGTCAGGCTCATAACGGGATGCACCTGCACCGAGCTCTGCATGACCTTAGGCGAAATGACATTATCGGTGACGTTTTGAGCCACCATGGTCACGACAAGCGTCCACAACGCCAGCATGGGGCTGAACATAAAGCCGAGCACCGTGGCGATCGCCGCACTCACCCAGGGACCGACAACCGGAACCAGGTGCATAATGCCGGTAAAGATAGCCATGAGTGCTGCATACGGATGGCCGATGATCGTAAAACCAATAAAGGCAAGAAAACCGCCACAGATCGATGTGATGACCATGCCACGCATGTAGCCGCCGACCGAACGCGAAAGGATGGCCACCATAAAGCGGTACGAGGTCTCCTTTTCCTGCCCGATGATGGTGCAGACCTCGTGGTGCATGCGGGGATAATCGCAGGCAAGCCAGTAGGCAAGCACCAGACCCAGGAAGATGACGAACAGCTGCGAGGCCGTGTTGGTAATGAGCGGAAACACACCGCGGCCGAGCTCAGCAGCGATTTGCGAGACGTACTTGGACGCTACGGTAACCAACGAAGAAAGATTGTCGTCCAGATACTCCTTGAGCGGCGTGTTGTTGAGCGTCTTAGCGTGCGAGAGCATCTCGTTGAGATCACCACCCGCAACACGAAGCTGCTCGGGCAGGCGGCTCAGGACTTCCATGATTTGACCGAGCAAAATAGGCGATAGGATGCAGACGACGCCGACGAGCACGGCAACAACCACAATGAGTGCGATGAGCGAACCGAGGCCACGTCCGACGCCGTGATGCTCGAGCCAGTTGGTGATCGGAGACATCACAAAAGCGATGATGGAACCGACAGCGAGAAACTCGATGACCGGTGCCAGGATGCCCATAAGGTTAAAGATTACGGCAGCGATGACAATGCAGCCGACGACGCCCCAAATGCGCAGCGTCAGAATGCGGGTATCGCGAAGCGTGCGGTCGATTTGTTGGGGGTGCTCACTCATGAACGAATCATCACTCCGTCGGGGTCGATCTTATCTTGAATCTTCTTAAGGGTACGGCGCAGCAGGCGCGAGACCTGCACCTGCGAGATGCCCAGCTTCTTGGCGATCTCGATCTGGGTCATGCCCTTTACGAAGCGCAACTCGATAACCTCGCGCTCGCGAGGCGAGAAATCGCGGATGGCTTCCTCGATTACCAGGCGGTCATCGGTAAAGTCGAGCTCATTGTCCTCGTCGGCATAGCGGTCAAGAATCGAAGGCGCATCGTCGGAATCGGACGCGCCAGGAGCCTCGATGGGCACCGAGGTGTAGGCCGAGGACGATTCCATGGCTTCGAGCACCTCGTCGACAGTAACGTCGAGGTATTCGGCGATTTCCTCAACCTTGGGCGAACGCTGTAGCTCGTTGGTGAGCTTATCGGTAGCCTGGTTGACCTTGGCCGAGAGCTCCTGCAAACGTCGGGGCACGCGCACGCTCCAGCCCTTGTCGCGGAAGTGGCGCTTAATCTCGCCCAGGATGGTGGGCGTGGCAAACGTCGTGAACTCAAGTCCGCGTTCAGGGTCAAAGCGGTCGATAGCCTTGAGCAAGCCCAGATAGCCGACCTGCAAAAGGTCATCGAGCGGCTCACCGCGGTTTTTAAATTTGTTGGCAAGAAACCTTACCAGGTTCATATGGGACATAACGAGCTGCTCGCGAGCATCCGGATCACCGGTCTCCTTATAACGACGAAACAGCTCGCGGGTTTTCTCCTTGTCCCAAGCGGTTTTGCCGCTCCGGGAACGTTCGGTCATATTAGATATCCGCCTTGAGGTCGAGGGAAAGCGTTAGGGGCGCCGCAGTCTTTTCGTAGGAATCGCACACGCTTGCAAGAATGAGCTCGGCATACACAGCAGCCTGGTCATCCTCGTCGACGGTGGCCTGTTCCCCAAAGGTAAAGGTCATGCCGACGTGAGATTCGTCCACATCAAATTGAATGGTGATGTCGTCGCAGTCGACCGCGGTGCACCCAAAGATGAAGGCTTCCTCGGCAGCCATGCGGATGTCCTCGATACGATCGACAGACATAGAGCACAGGGCGCCGACGTTGGCGGCCGTCATGCGCACCAAGCGCGCGAGACGCGGATCACCGGCAACGCTCAGCGTGATGGGACAGGTTGCTTCGCTACTCATCGCAGGACTCCTCGGAGGTCTCGGCGGGCGTATAAGTGTAATACTGAGCGGGCTTAGCAGCGGGCTTCTGAACATCATCGTCGTCAGCAGCGGCCTCGTCCCCGGCTTCGCCAATTAGGACGCGCTCAGTCGGCTGCTCGGCTTCGGCGGCAGCGGAAAGTTTGCGCTCGGCGTCGGCTGCGGGGGCTTTCACCTTATTAAAGAGCTTCTGAACGGCACCAGCCGCAGAATCAGTCACGCTCGATACGGCATTACTGGCCTCGGCCATGCTGCCCGTAACCTCGGAAATGTCGCGAACGACCGCCTCAACCTCAACGAGGTTAGACGTCAGGGCGTCAACGGCAGTCTTGCTCGACTTGAGGAGCGGCTCCATCTGGGCAAGTGCCGGCGTAAGCTCGTCAACGGCGCCATCGAGCTTTGCCACCACGGGCTGTGCCTCGGCGAGCGTATTATTGAGGTCGCTCACCGTCTTGTCGAGCGAGTCGACGACGGTGCGGGTCTTGCGCAGCGTGAGCGCGAGCTCGACAACAGCCCACACGCCGGCAACGGCGAGCACCAGCAGGGCGATTTGAATGGGACTCATACAAGCCTCCCGAAGGAATCGAAATACAGACGTTTTTCATGGTACCCCAAAGAAGGGCAAAGATACCCAAAGGGAATGTGCGAGGCGCCAATGGCCTACTTGGGAGCGTTGCCGCTACGGTCGCGCTCGCTTTGCTCCACACGCCACTCTTCCCAACCGCGGCCGGCAGGCTGCCAAAATGCACCGCGTTCTAAGCCTTCGGGCAAATAGCGCTGGTCGACCCAGCCTTCGGGATAATCGTGCGGATACTTATACACACCGTATTCATCGCTGCCCGGGCGATGGCGATCGCGTAGATAACTCGGCACCTCGCGAAGCCCACTAGAATGGATATCGGCCAGCGCCGCATCGATTGAAGCCTCACACGCGTTGGATTTAGGCGCCAAGCACACATAGAGTGCAGCCTGAGCCAGGTTAATGCGGCACTCGGGATAGCCAATGACCTCGGCAGACTTAAACGCGGCATGCGCCACCAAAAGCGCCTGCGGATCGGCGTTGCCAACATCCTCAGAAGCCTGAATCATAATACGGCGTGCAATAAACTTAGGATCCTCCCCTGCATCGATCATGCGCGCGAGCCAATAAATGGTGGCATCGGGGTCGCTGCCGCGCATGGACTTAATGAACGCACTGATAATGTCGTAGTGCATGTCACCGTTTTTGTCATACGAAAACCCACGGCGCGGATTGGCGATCTTCACATCGTCGACCGTGATGGGATACCGCTCCCCCGCCGCCGGAGCCGGCGTCCCCTCGGTATCGGGACGCGTGACGGCAATCTCGCTCGCCAACTCAAGCGTCGTCAGGGCCGAGCGTGCATCACCCGCTGCCAGCGTGCAAATGGTCTTGACCGTATCATCATCGGCCGAGAATTTGCCGTTCAGGCCCTGAGGTGCCTCGAGCGCACGCTCGATAAGCATGGCAATATCCTCGTCCTTTAAATGCTCAAGCTCCACGACTCGACCACGTGAGAGAAGCGCCGAGTTGACCTCGAAGTACGGATTCTCCGTCGTAGCGCCAATCATAATGACGGTACGGTTCTCAACTGCATGCAGCAGGGCATCCTGCTGCGACTTAGAGAAGCGGTGAATCTCATCGATGAATAGAATGGTGCGGCGGTCGTACGTATTCAGGCGCGTCTTGGCCTCGTCAATCACGCGGCGCAAGTCCTTTACGGTGCCCGTCACGGCGCTGACCTCGACAAACTCGCTCTTGGTATGGTTGGCGATAATGTGGGCCAGCGTCGTCTTACCCGTACCGGCCGGCCCGTACAGAATCACGCTCGAAAGCACGTCGTGCTCGATCGCGGCACGCAACCATGAGCCCTTACCGACGGCCTTTTGCTGGCCCACATACTCGTCGAGCGAATTGGGGCGCATGCGCACCGCAAGCGGCGCATTCTGAAAGGAACGCTCGCGCGTCGAAGCAGAAAAAAGGTCGTCCATAGCCATCCCGTGCATCAATCAAAAACGTTTTCCACAAACAGTATACCGAATAAATACGAACTACCGTTCGTTAATATAGGTACGATGCGGAAACTTTAGACCCGGGAACAGCTTGCTCGTCAGCTCGCAGAAATAACCGTCCGTCATGCTCGCGATGTAATCCACCACGGCTTGATCCTTGTCGTCCTGCCAGGCATAGGTACGATCGTAGTAGGAAAGCTGCTGCTCAATGCGCGAAATATGGTGCTTAAAGATATAAGAGGACTCGTCGCCACTGTTTAGATCCCGCAGGCAACGGTCGTAGAGCTTTTCGAACGCCTCACGCAGCTCTGCCTCAGAATCGCCTTCGATACCGCCCTTGCTATAGATCTTCTCGTAGTTCTCGCGCTTGGCTCGGCGAATTTCCTCAAACAGGTCCTCGCTCATCTCGATGCGCGGCTTACCATAGCTATGCTCAACGATATCGATGGAAGCGTGCGTGAGGATCCAGCTGTTATAGGCGCCGCCCCGACCATCGTCAAAAGCGTCGGGCGAAAGCAGACCCGCCGCGATCGCATCCTGACGGTCACGACCGACGTAGGCAAGAATATCCGAGATGCGAACGACGCAGCCCTCGAGCGTCATGGGACGCAGGTGCCCAATGGCGCCATAGCCCGTGGCGATGCAGTCCTCGACCGCCTGATCGAACTGGTCAAAGGAGCCCATATCCGACAATTCAAACACGCGCTGCTCGTACTCGCCGTTATGGCATAGCACGCCGTCGAGCGTCTGGAGTGACACGTTACGGCCGTACAGCGCGTCGAGCACGCGGACCGACTGCACGTTATGGAAAAAATAACGCCCCGTACGCTCGTGGTAGATATCGTTGAGGAATCGCTCACCGGCATGGCCGAAAGGCGTGTGTCCCAAGTCGTGGCCCAGGCCAATCGCCTCGATCAGATCGCAATTGAGCCCCAGGGCGCGACCGATATCGCGCGCAATGCGGGAGACAAGCTGCACGTGCAAACCGCGGCGTGACAGATCGTCATTGCTACGGAAGCTAAAGACCTGCGTTTTGCCTGCATAACGGGTGTACGCCGGAAGATGAAGTATCTTTTCGGTATCGCGCATAAACGCCGGACGCATAAGCGTGCCTTTGTCGGCGGCGCGATCAATACGACGAATGACCTGATCGTCGTTGCAACGATACGGGTTAACATAGCCCGAAGCACGATCGGTGGCAATGCGCTCGAAAAGTTCGGGCGACAACGCCGAGGGAATACGGTCCATGCGCGCCTTAATGACGGTCGTTTCTTGATTAGTTGCCATGGCATGCTCCTTAAAAAGGATGCGCAATCGGTTACAATGTCCAGCCCACGACCTCGATTATGGCAAATATCGGCACCAAAAACGGGAGCAATGGCAGGGAGCGCGATTTTGTGAAGAGGCAGGAGAGGGCCAGGACCAGGAGCGCAACGGCAAATGCCACGATGCCGCCCAGAGGGTCGAGCGTGCAAAGCGCGAAAAGCGCCTTGGCATCCCCCATGCCGATGCCGGGGGCTTGGCGAACACGACGCCAGAGCGACTCAGTGAGCACAAGGGCAAGGTAGACGATGACCGCAAGACCGGCGTGGTCAAGCGCCGTGTTAACACCTCTGTCGAGCCAAACGCCTGCAAGCGCCGCCACCGCACACACGCCGGCAAGCTCATTGGGAAACCGCCGCTCACGGGCATCAATCACCGCGCCGGCAAAGATACAAATCCAAAACGGGATATAGACCATTAAAAACCTCCTTGGGCAGTCACTCAAAAGCAAAAACCACCACAAAGGTGCAGGCACCTTTGTGGTGGTTTTGGTGGTGGTTATTTGGCGCCTTGCATGACCTCGTCGAGGGTAACGTTGACGGCGTGTTGCGTCGGGACCCAGTCGACTTTCAGGAACAACGCAGCCACCGTAATGGGGATATAACTGAACATAAAGATCGGGAAGGTAAACAGGTTGGTCACCAGGCGCCACTTTTGAGCGCAATGAATGTGCTTGCACTCAAAGATGGTCGTGAGCAGCGCCAGGATAAAGAAGGTCTGGTACATCATCACGAACGTCATGATAAGCGAGGCGGCACAAGCCTGCATCTCGACCTCGGTAGCCAAGAAACCATGCGAAAGGCCACCCACGATCAGGAATGTCGCATTGGCGAGCATGGAGATCAGGGACAGCAGCATGCCCGGAGCGATGGTCATAAACATGTCATATGCGGCAAAGCGATGATAGCGGAACGTCGACTTGACCAGATGCTTGCCGTAGGTAAAAAAGACCTGGTAGAAGCCCTTGGTCCAGCGCATGCGCTGTTTCCAGGACGCCTTAAACGTCACCGGCTGCTCGTCAAAGAACTCCGCCGGCGCATAACCGATGCGGATGCCGTGAATGGCGCAGAACGTGGTGAACTGGATATCCTCGGTCAGTGTATGGAACTGCCAGCCGTGCATGCCCTCGATAACACTGGCGGAGATAAGGTAGCCCGAGCCCGAGACGGCGCAGGACGTCTTGCAGATATTACGCGCGTTGTTGAGGAAGCGGGCCTCACGCAAATACCAGGTGGCGTTGGCAGAGGAAATCCACGAACTGCCGAAGTTCTTGGAGTTACGATAGCTCGTGACCACATGAAAGCCCTGGTCAAAGGCATCATTCATCTTGGAGACGTAATCGCGGGAGATAACATTGTCGGCATCGAAGATAAAGTAGCCCTCAAACGTGTCGGGATACTCGTTGAGAATGCGATCGAAACCAAAGTCCATGACCCAGCTCTTGCCCTTGCGGGCCAGGTCATTGCGCTCGTAAACAATGGCACCGGCCTCGCGCGCGAGCTGCGCCGTGTTGTCGGTGCAAGCATCGGCGACCACGAAGACCTCGATGAGCTCGGACGGATAATCCTGGTCCTTAATGGAGCGAACGAGGTTGGCGATAACGGCCTCCTCGTTGTGTGCTGCAATAAAGAAGGCATACCGGTGGAGTTTTTTGGCCTTGGGAGGCGCGACCTCGCCGCGGAGAGCACCGATGACAAAGAAGACCACCTGGTACAAGAAGCAGACCGTGAGCAGCGTGACGACAATCTGGTTGAAGATCACGATGGGTGTGTTGGTTTGTAAAAAGGCGAGCATGCAGGCTCCCAGGAACGTGTTACGTAAACAACCGTATATCTTACCGCAGGCTTACCGAGTTCAAGAAACCACCTAATACTGGTTAGGGTTCGAGCAGACCGAGCTGCGGAACGATTTCGTCGCCGGCGGCAGTGCGGCCGAGCGAGCGCGGGGCTAGGTCATCCAGAACGGCGGCGAGATCCCACGGCAGCTCATCGCGGCACTCAATGCGCTCCCCCGTCACGGGATGATCGAACGCCACACGCCAGGAATGGAGGAATTGCCTGGTCAAACCCTGGTCGGCACGCGCATCGCACTTACCGTAGAGCGGATCGCCCACGCAGGCGTGGTTGATATGGCGCATGTGCACGCGAATCTGATGCGTGCGACCCGTAAACAGGTGGCACTCGACGAGCGTATAGCCATCGTCAAAACGCGTGGAATCGAAGCGCTCGAGGACCCTAAAGGTCGTAATGGCCTGGCGCGCGAAAGGATCGTCCGAAACCGCCATCTTGACACGGTCGCGCGTAGAACGGGCAATGCCGGTGTTAATGGTGCCCTCGTCCATGGCAATGTGGCCGTGGACGAGCGTAATGTAGCGGCGGTCGAGCGTGCGCGTGCGGATGAGATTCTGAAGCGCGCGCTGGGTGTCGTCGTCTTTTGCCGCGAGCATAAGGCCCGAGGTGTCACGATCCAGGCGATGCACGATGCCGGGGCGGTCCTCGCCCTGCACGGTGCCCAGATGGTCAATGCCACAGTGATAGACCAAGGCGTTCGCAAGGGTGCCGCTCTCGTGGCCATGGGCGGGATGGCACACCAGACCGCGCTGCTTGGAGAGCACGATGAGGTAGTCGTCCTCGTAGCGGATATCGAGGGGAATGGCCTCGGGAATCACATCGGTGGGATCGTGCGGCTCGGGCAAATCGACCGAAATACGGTCGCCGGAGCGCACGGCATACTTTTTTGACAGGCATGTCTCGCCGTTGACGGCAACGGCACCGCCCTCGATCAGATGCGCGCAGGCAGAGCGCGTAGGGCAGCCGTCATTAGCGCCCAGATAGGCGTCAAGACGCTGACCAGCGGCATCGTCGGCAACAAGGATATGGATGTCGGCCATTAGCGCTCGCTCCTTTCGCGAATCTTGCGGGCACGCTCCCCACGTTGTTTGGCTTTGCGCTTGGCGCGGGCCTCATCACGGGCGTTAAGCTCGGCGGTCGCATCGACCTCACGGGCCGCCGGGCTCAAGAACATGTAGCCAAAGAGGGCGAGCACGACGCCCAAGGTAATGCCGATATCGGCCACATTGAAGACGGGGAAGTCGATGAAGGTGGTGGCAATAAAATCGGTCACGAAACCAAAGGCCAAACGATCGATCGCGTTACCGATAGCACCGCCTGCAACCATCGCCATGCCCACAACCTCAAGATGGGCGAGCTGAGGTGCACGAACGAGGTACACGGCAATAGCGATAATGACCGCCAACGCCAGCACGGCAAACGCAATGCCATGCCCCTCGCCCATGCTAAAGGCAGCACCGATATTGCGGACAAACATAAAGTCGATAACACCGGGGATGACGGTCACATGCAAGGCGTCGCCCACGGCACGAACCGCAAGCTTGGTCAGCTGGTCAACAAGCAGCACAACGAGCGCCACCCCACCAGCAACACTCAACCGCCAACGCAAAGGCGGCGTCATATCCGCACCACGACCCAAAGAAATCCCCTACCCTCAGATAATCAAATTCCGTTTAACGCAAATAACCATCTTATATTGCCACACGCAGAGCGCACGACACATTCGCTAACGTCAGATAAATAACCAGCATAAAAGAAAGCGGCATTCCGGATAACGGAATGTCGCTTTTCTTCAGCGGAGCAAATGGGCCGAAGGCGCCTAAATTCTCCCTATAACTAAAATGTCGAGTTACCGTGCCTTAAAGGGCATTCGCGCAGCGCTTGCAAATGTGAGCGTGGCCGTTGTACTCGCCGACGGTGGTGCGGTAGTTCCAGCAACGGTCGCAGCACTCGCCCTCGGCAGCATCGATGGCAACAGAAAGCTCCTCGCCCTGGGTAAGCTCAACATCGGAGACGATGTAGAACTCGGCCAGGTCGACAGCCTTGTCGCCGGTCAGCAGCGCATACATTTCGGCGGGAACGACCGCCTTGACGCGGACCTGCTGGCTCTTGGTGAAGGTGCCGGCGGAGCGGGCATCCTCAAGGGCCTTGGTCACGACGCTACGGAGCTCGAGTGAAGCCTCGAGCACGCCCTCAAACTCGTTGGCCTCGTCGACCGTGATGGGCGACTTGTACCAATCGAGCAGCGCGGCGTACTTCTGGTGATCGACGCAGCCGGCGGGCGCATAGGCCATGGCCTCGTCGACCGTATAGGACAAGATCGGCTGCAGGTCGCGCATGAGCATCGAGAAGAGCTCGGCGAGCACGGTCTGGGCGCTGCGACGCTCGAGCGAGCCGGGCTTCTCACAGTACAGACGGTCCTTCAGGGCGTCGAGGTACACGTTGGAAAGCTCGGTAACCACGAAGTCGTAAAGCGCACGGTAAGCGCGCGGGAACTCGTAGCAAGAGTAAGCATCGTCGACCTCGGCCTGGACCTGGGTCAGACGGGCAACCATGAGCTTGTCGAGCGGCAGCAGGTCGGCAAAAGCGACGCCGTCGGTCTCGGGCTCAAACTGGCCCTCGAGCTCGGAGAGCAGGAAGCGCAGCGTGTTGCGGAAACGACGGTAGGCATCGGACGTACGAGCGAGAATCTCGTGGTCGATGGAAACGTCGGAGCTGGTGTCGACCGAGGCGACCCACAGGCGGATGATGTCGGCGCCCATCTCGTCACAGACCTTATTGGGGTCGATGACGTTGCCAAGCGACTTGGACATCTTACGGCCCTGGCCGTCGAGGGTGAAGCCCTGCGAGACGACCGCCTTGTACGGAGCGTGGCCGTTTGCGCCCACCGAGGTGAGCAGCGAGCTCTGGAACCAACCGCGGTGCTGGTCGGAGCCCTCGAGGTACACATCCGCCGGATACTCCAGCTCGGGACGGTACTCGCAGACGGCCTTCCAGGAAACGCCGGAATCCCACCACACGTCGAGGATGTCCTTATCGGCCTTGAGGTGATGGCCGCCGCACTTGGGGCAGACGCAGGCCTCGCCCAGGTAGCTCTCGGGAGCGTCGGTGAACCAGGCGTCGGAGCCCTTATCGTGGAAGAGCTTGATGACGGCGTCGAGCGTGGCGTCGTTCATGACCTTCTCGCCGCAGTCGGCGCAGGTGTAGCTGGGGATAGGCACGCCCCAGTTGCGCTGACGGCTGATGCACCAGTCGGGACGCTGCTCGACCATGGCGCCAATGCGGTTGGCGGCATGCGCCGGATACCATTTAACGTTCTCGCGGACCTCCTTGCCAGCCTGCTCGCGCAAGCCAGTCTTGTCCATCGAGACAAACCACTGGTCGGTAGCACGGAAGAGCACAGGGTGCTTGCAGCGCCAGCAGTGCGGATAGCTGTGCGTGATCTTCTTCTCGAGGACCAGGGTGCCGCGCTCGCGCAGGAACTCGATGATGTGCGGGTTGGCCTCATCGGTGTCCATACCGCTGAAGGGGCCACCGGTACCAAACTCCTCGCCGGTGTAGAACTTACCGTCGTCATCGACCGGCATGCAGATGTCGGTGATGCCCTCCTTGAGGCAGGCGAAGTAGTCGTCGACGCCGTGGCCGGGCGAGTTGTGGACGATACCGGTACCGTCATCGACACCGACGTAATCGGCCAGCAGCGCCACGCCCTCAACGCCGTCAAAGATCGGCTGCTTGTAGTGGATGTGGTGGAAGGTCTCGGCGGAAACCACGTAGGGCTTGCCGTCGACCATGACCGGGGTGTACTCCCAGCCAAACTCCTCGCAGCACTTGGGAGCCAGGTCTTCGAGCATGACCTCGGCGCGGCCGTCGTGCTCAACGGCGACATAGGCGGCGCCGGGCTTGAGGGAAACGGCCTGATCGGAGGGGATGGTCCACGGGGTAGTCGTCCAGATGATGAAGTCGACCGGGCCGTCGAAGTTCTCGAGGCCGGCGGGCTTGGAGGTCATCTCAAAGCGAACAAAGATGGAGGGACTCGTCTCATCGGAGTACTCGATCTCGGCCTCGGCGAGTGCGGTGTGGCAATGCTTGCACCAGTGAACCGGCTTGTGTCCGCGATAGATCATGCCCTTATCGAACATGGCCTTGAAGACCTCGATGTCGGCGGCATCATGCTGGTGATAGAGCGTCAGATAGGGGTTGTCCCAGTCGCCGAGCACGCCCAGGCGACGGAAGCCGGCCTTCTGCAGCTCGATGTTCTCGACAGCGAACTTGTTGCAGAGCTCGCGGATCTTAGCCGTGGAGGTCTGGTTGAACTTCTCGGTGCCGAGCTTCTCCTCGACCTTGTGCTCGATCGGCTGGCCATGGCAGTCCCAACCGGGGACGTAGGGAACCTCATAGCCCTGCATCATCCAGTAGCGGTTGATCATGTCCTTGGAGATCTTATTCATGGCGTGGCCGATGTGGATCGGACCGTTGGCGTACGGAGGGCCGTCGTGCAGCACGAACTTCTTGTGACCCTCGTTCTTCTTCAGAACCTGCTCGTAGACCTTGTTGTCCTGCCAGTCCTTGAGTCGCTTGGGCTCGGACTTGGAAAGACCGGCACGCATGGGAAATCCGGTTTTAGGCAGATTCATCGTCTGCTTGTACTCGTTTGCCACGGTACCCCTTTCATGTCATGGGCGCGCACGCCCTCTGGGCACCAAAAAAGCGCCCGTCCCTACAAGCTGGGACGAAGCGCCGCAAAACGGACTGTACGCCCGCAAAAGCTCTTCGCTTAACCACCCAGCTTAGATGCCCTCGCCCGCGTATTCGCGCGCTCGCATCCGTTACTCGGCTGGCCTGTATCGACGACCATCTCGGCGATATCTACTAAGACGAACCTGCGCGGCACGTCCGTTGGGACCGCAGCTCCGGGGTGATTTTCATCGGTCGCATGCACGGGTTCTCAGCGCTCCCCGCTCTCTGTAGCATGCGGACGGCCGACTACTCGTCCCCATCAACGCTTATGCGGAGTATGCTAGCACGTTCCGCGCCAGCGAAAAACCCTCAACACTGGTTTTATACGTTCGAAATTTCTTGCGGCCGTGGACTTTCTCCTGGAGCAAAATACCTGTAAGCACTTTATCGAACGAAAGAAGGTTGCTATGCGCACGATCGGAATGAGCGACTACACCGTTGGCGAGGATTGCTTTATCGAGCTGCCCGCCGCACTAGCAGAGTACGGAGCGACCAAGGTCGCCATCATTGGCGGCAAGCGAGCCCTGGCTGCGGCGCTGCCGGGTATCGCGGCGGCGCTTGAAGGTACCGATGTCGAGGTTCTGGAGACGCGCGTCTATGGCACCAACAGTACGCGTGCCAATATCGCCAAGGTCGTGAACTCCCCTGCCTGCCAGGAAGCCGACGTGCTCATCGCATGCGGCGGCGGCAAAGCGCTCGACACCGTCAAGACGGCGGCCATCGAGCTCAAGAAGATCGTCTTTACGGTACCGACGATCTGCTCCAACTGCTCGGCCGCGACCGCCATTGCCGTTGTCTACAACGACGACGGCTCGCTCGAGGGCTATTCGTACCCCAACCGCCCCGCGCACATTTTCATCAACCCCAAGATCATCGCCGAGGCACCGGCGGAATACTTCTGGGCCGGCGTGGGCGATGCCTTGTCCAAGCAGCCCGAGGTCGAGTACGCCACGAGTGCCGGCAACTTGGAGCACACCGCCGGTCTTGGCCTGGCGCTCGCACACACCTGCTCCGCGCCGCTGTTTACCTATGGCGTGCAGGGTCTTGAGGATGTTCGCCAGGACCTGTCGTCCGAGGCCGTCAAACAGATCGCGCTCGACATCGTGGTCAACACAGGCTATGTCTCCAACCTGACCAACCAAAACGATTACTACTACAACTCGAGCGTGGCGCACGCGTTCTACAACGCCACCTGCAGTATTCCGCGCGAGGGCTCTTACCTGCACGGCGAAGTCGTGAGCCTGGGTGTGTTGGTGCTATTTGCCTATACGGGCGATACCGAGAACCTTGAGCGCTACGCCGCCTTTAACAAGCAGATGGGTCTGCCTGTAACGCTTGAGCAGGTCGGGCTTTCCGAGTCCGATATCCCGGCCCTGTGCGAGTTCGCACACGCCACCAACGAGTGGAAGCAAGGCAATCCCGAGCCTTTCACCGACGAAAAGTTCGCCGCCGCCATCAAGGCCGCCAACGCCTACGGCCACAAGCTCTAGGACTGGCCCAAAACCACCACAAAGGGACAGGTGAACTGCGCCCCGAAACTTGGACTGAATAAATAGCGAC
>NZ_QRLE01000050.1:0-2098 GCF_003473055.1 Collinsella sp. AM13-34
CCGGGGGCGGGAATCTGGGCGTACACATTTCCTACACATATAAGGACTCTCGGCTGGCTGGGTAAATATAAGAGGGGACCTCGTTTCCGAGATCCCCTCTTTCGCCTATCTACAGTAATAGACTCTTAAATACCTTATGCCAGCAGCTTGCGACCGGACTCTTCAATCGCGTCAAGTGCTGCATCAGCTTCGGCGGCATCCGCGCCCTTGGCAAAGATATACAGCTTGATCTTGGGCTCGGTGCCGGAAGGACGGACGATACCCTTGTTGCCACCCTCGAGATCGAACTCAATGACATTAGCCTTCGGCAGGCCGTTCACGCAGGTGTTGTAGTCCACGACGGCCTCAATCTTGGAACCGGCGAGCTCCGCGGGCGGGTTCTCGCGCAGACCAGCCATGATGCCGGCCATCTTTGCCGCACCCTCAGCGCCCGGATAGCTCAGCGAAATCGTCTTGTTGTGATAGTAGCCATACTTCTCGTACAGCTCGTGCATCGCGTCGGCGAGGTTCTTACCCTGCAGCTTGTAATACTGAGCCATCTGGCAAATCAGCAGCGAAGTGCTCACGGCGTCCTTGTCGCGCACGTGATCACCAGCCAGATAACCGTAGCTCTCCTCAAAACCGAAGATAAAGCGATCGACTTCACCGGCATCGGAAAGCGAGGTAATGATGTCACCGATGTACTTGAAGCCCGTCAGGCAGCGACGGAGCTCAAAGCCATATTCCTCGGCCAGAGCATCGACCATGGCGGAAGAAACAATGGTAGTAACCGCGACCTTCTTAGTGAGGTCCTCGCCGCGGGCGGCACGGGTCTTGCAAATATAGTCGAGCAACAGGACGCCCATCTCGTTACCGGTCAGCAGCAGATAGTCATCGCCATTCTTAACGGCAACGCCAACACGGTCGGCGTCGGGATCGGTCGCAAGCAGCAGATCGGGGTGAACCTGCTCGCAGAGATCGATGCCCTTCTGCATGGCCTGTCGGATCTCGGGGTTAGGATACGGGCAGGTCGGGAAATCGCCGTTAGGTTCCTTCTGCTCGGGAACAACCGTGACATCAGTGATGCCAGCGCGCTCGAGCACCGTGGTGACGGGAATGAGGCCGGTACCATTCAGCGGCGTATAGACAAGCTTGAGCGGTGCGCCGGCAATCTCCTCGGCAGAAAGATTCGTAACGCCGCGAGCGAGAACGGCGTCGTAATAACGCTCGAGGCACGAGTCATCGATCCATTTGACCAGGCCCTGCTCAAGAGCCTCATCGAAGTCCATGGACTTCACACCGGTGAACGTATCGGTCTCGGCGATAGCCTTAGAAATTGCATCGGCGGCCTCGCTGGTGATCTGGCAGCCGTCGGGGCCATAGGCCTTATAGCCGTTATACGGTGCCGGGTTATGACTAGCGGTCATGCAAATGCCACCGGAGCACTTAAGATCACGGACGGCCCAGGAGAGCGTCGGCACAGGAGAAATCTTGGGATAAACGAGGGCAGTCACGCCGTTTGCTGCAAGAATGGCAGCCGTCGTCTTAACGAACAGCTCACCTTTATTGCGGCTATCGCGAGCGATGGCAACCGTTGGATGCTCGAAGGTCGCATTGAGGTAGTCAGCGAATCCCTGGGTCGCACGACCGACCGTATAGATATTCATACGGTTAGTGCCCGCACCGATAGTGCCGCGAAGGCCGGCAGTACCGAAGGCGAGATCTTGGAAGAAAGCATCGGTGATGGCGTCCTCATCACCCTGCTCCTTCATCGTGTTAAGCTCAGCGAGGAGCTCCTCGTCCTTGACATTGGCAATCCAAGTATCAAGCAGCTCATGAACATCTGCCATGTGAGTCCTTCCGTCACAATCAATAAAACGACCCGTGTAAAAACAGGACAAGCGCAGCAGTGCGCTAAAGCAAATATTAGTCCATTGAGAACAGAGAACCGACCAAAGAACGGTGAACGTCTATATTCAGCGGTGGATGATTAAATTGATTTAATTGCATAAGGAATGTTGCCTGTAAACGCAAAAAAGGGGGGAGGCCGCGAGGCCTCCCCCCTTCTTCAAGTCTTGCGACGGCTCGGTGCCGTCCACCGGTCAGCGGCGCCCTGGCC
>NZ_QRLE01000051.1:0-1992 GCF_003473055.1 Collinsella sp. AM13-34
CTATTTGCTCAATGTGTTCGGCTGAGATCGGAAATCAACCCACGAACAAGCTGGGATAATGCATCATCACCCGCAAACCACCTGAAATTCTGCCAGCGAGTAATTCTAGGAAACGAATGTATCGACTGTGGGCAAGTATGATTAACTAAAGCAACACAAGGAGACGAATTGCAACACCAACAAGCGAAAATGGCTTAGCGATGCATCGCTAAGCCATTGAATCGCCTCTTTGCAAAGTGAGAGAAATCCCAATGCGTTAAAAAAATCGTGTCAGAAAAGTACACCTATTTACAAAGAAGTTCAAAGGAGCAAACTAATATAAAAAGTGCCTCTGAACTGGGGGTTTACTCCCACTCCACCGTGCCGACGGGCTTGGGGGTCAGGTCGTAGCAAACGCGGCAGATACCGGGGACCTCGGCGGTGACGCGGGCGGTGATGCGCTTGAGCAGCGCCCAGTCAAGCTCGGGCACCTCGGCGGTCATGACATCGACGGTGCTGATGCAGCGGATGATGCAGGGCCAGTCGTAGGCGCGCTTGCCCTCGCGCACGCCGGTGGCGCGGAAGTCGGGCACGACGGCGAAGTACTGCCAAATGGTAAGACCGGCCTTGTCGATCTCCTCGCGCACGATGGCGTCGGCCTCGCGCAGCGCCTCAAGACGGTCGCGGGTGATGGCACCAAGGCAGCGGACGCCCAGGCCGGGACCGGGGAACGGCTGGCGCTCGACCATGTTCTCGGGCAGGCCGAGTTCGCGGCCCACGACGCGCACCTCGTCCTTGTACAGCAGCTTGACGGGCTCGCAGAGCTCAAACTGCAGGTCCTCGGGCAGACCGCCCACGTTGTGGTGGGCCTTCACGCCGTCCTGCGACTCCAGGATGTCGGGATAGATGGTGCCCTGGGCGAGGAAGCTGACCTCGTCGCCAACCTTGCGGGCCTCCTCCTCGAACACGCGGATAAACTCGGCGCCGATAATCTTACGCTTGGCCTCGGGCTCGGCGACGTCGACGAGCTTGTCGAGGAAGCGGTCGGTCGCGTCCACGTAGACCAGATTCGCATCCATCTGGTTCTTAAAGACGTCGACGACCTGCTCGCTCTCGCCCTTGCGCATAAGGCCGTGGTTCACGTGCACGCAAATGAGCTGCTTGCCGATGGCCCTGATGAGGAGCGCCGCGACAAGACGGTCGAGAACTACCTCAAAGCCCTCGAAAGCGCCTACATCCTGAGCGAATGCGAACAGAACGGCATCGCCGGCAAGCAGGTGCTTAGACCCCAGCGCAAGTTCTATCCCATCGACACCGGCTTGCGCAATCTAGCTAGCAACTATGCCCCAAAGGGCCTGGGCGCTCAGCTCGAGTGCGTGGTATTCAACGAGCTCGTGCGCCGTGGCTACAACGTGACCGTGGGCGCACTGCTTAAAGGCGAGGTAGACTTCGTGGCCGACAAGCACGACGAGCGCCTCTACATCCAGGTGACCGAAACGCTTGCAAGCCCCGAGACATACGAGCGCGAACTGGCGCCTTTTTCCCTCGTAAACGATGCCTTCCCCAAGCTGGTGCTCACCACCGATCGCCTGCGGCTCGGCACCACCGAGCAAGGCGTGTGCATCGAGAACCCGGTGGACTGGTTGCTCAAAGGCTGGAGCTGAGCGACGCAAGTGTCCAGCACGCACCTGGACAGGACCCGCATGGCGCCCTCCGCCGCCAGACGGCCGCGGCAGGCCTCCTGCAGGAACACGTATGCCGCCGCCTCGAGCGTGAAAAGCTCCTCGCCGCGCATGCCCTCGCCCCGTCCAATAAACGTTCACCGCGCTAAAGGAGAGCGCGACCGTCAATAAAGAGCGCTTTTGCGCACTAAAAATCAGTGAATCTGAACTCAGAAACGCTTGTTGTCCACGAGGCATCGAGTATCGTCCCGTCCCGCACATCGTCCGTCGGGCTGGAAAGGGAGATCGGTGCGTCTCCCCCGCCCGTTCCGGATTCGACGCAAAGCAGCAC
>NZ_QRLE01000052.1:0-1919 GCF_003473055.1 Collinsella sp. AM13-34
TGCAGACCTTTCGTCATGGCCTCCTACCTTTCTTTCGGGCCCCTGTCAGGGCCGATTCGTTAGCGCCCCTCCGTGTGAGGCGTTATTGCTGACGACATATTTATATCCAAAATCAGTCCATACTTCCACCTCGCCCCCGAACGGTTTTATATGAGGGGTGAACGGCATACACATATACTTCACGCATGGCACACTTTGATTTAATAAAGTTAATTTACGTGCTAAAACGCGTTTTCAATCCAAATAGCAAATGGAACTTAACTTTATTAAACCACCCTCAAATTGCATATTTCTAATATAGCTATGAATAGAATTAGCGATTCATGCCGCGTCCCAACCATTTTCATTTTTATTCAGAAAAAAGTTTGTCCTATTCATTTCTGATAAATAAATTACCGTTTACCAGACGCTTGATACCGTTCACCGGAAGCTCAGTATAAGGCCCAGCGGATACCGGCTCGCTTTACGGCCCCATTTGTAACAACTTGACTTCTCGGTATAGAAAAACGAACCCGCTTCCCCTAGGGAAACGGGTTCGTTTTCGATTATCTTCGGCCAATTTGGATAAGGCCCTCGAAGATCGTCGGAACCCTAGCGATCGAACTCCGCCAGTGCCTCGCCCAAAAGCCTCAGGCCCTCGCGAAGAACGTCTTCGCTCGCGCAGTAGCCCAGGCGTGCGCCGCAGGGAAGCTCAAAGCGGCTACCGGGGACCAGCAGCACTCCCCTCTCGGCCAACAGGCGCTTACAGAATTCCTCGTCATCCTCGGGAATATCCAGCTGGATAAACGAGGTGGATATTCCCTGCGGGGCCGTCCAGGAAACGCGATGCTGCGTATCGATCCAAGCCTGCGCGATATCGCGGTTGCCAAACACGATCTTGCGATTGCGCTCGAGAATCTTGTCCTTGTGCTCGAGCACGTATGTCGCCAGGGCATCGTTGAACACGCCGCCGCAGATCATGGTGTAGTCGCGGTAGGTGCGGATGCGGTTGGACACCTCTTCGTCGGCCACGACCCAGCCCACGCGGGCCGCAGGCGTCGAATAGGTCTTGGACACCGAGTTGGTGACAATGGCCTTCTCGTACATGTCGGCCATCGACATAAAGGCCTTGGTGTTCTCAAGCGGCAGGTACACCTCGTCGCACAGCACATAGGCGCCAGCCGAACGGGCGATCTCGGCAATCTGGCCGAGCATATCGGCATCGAGCACCGTACCGATGGGGTTCGATGCGTTGTTGATGCAGATGAGCTTGGTATTGGGACGCACCAAGCGTTTAAGCTCCTCGATATCGGGCTTCCAGCCAAGCTCCTCGCGAAGCTCCCAATACTCGACCTCGGCACCGAGCGTACGCGGAATCTCGTAGAGCGGCGCGTAGGTGGGCCACTCGGCGATGACATGGTCGCCGGGCTCGACCACGGCCATGATGGCGTTGAGGTTAGCGCCCGTGCAGCCATTGGTCTGCAGAATGTGATCGGGATTGACCTCGCGACGATACAGCTTGGCAACCTCGGCCTTAAACTCCGGAGAGCCCTCGATCCAGCCGTAGTTCATCTTCTCGCGGTCCAGGCGCTCGTAGAACGTGGCACCGTCCTGCTCATCGAGCGCGCGCAGCTCGCCCATGGTGAGCGACGAGATCGTCGACTGGGCGATGTCCCACGTGGCGCTCTTCTCCCAAACGTTGAGCCATTCCTCAACGCCAATCGTCTTAATGTCCATGGCCAAGCTCCTTACAAAAGCAGTCATCCAACCGTGTTGACGTTCCTCATACAAGATTGGGGCGGCGCGAAAACCCGCACCGCCCCAATGGGAGACATCTAACGTCAGCTAGATGTATGTATTAAGACCTATACGGGTCCTAGAAGACCTTAGAGGTCCTCACGCCAGAAGGGCATGCTCATGCAGCGCGGGCCGCCGCGGCC
>NZ_QRLE01000053.1:0-1912 GCF_003473055.1 Collinsella sp. AM13-34
TGGCCGATGGGGCCCTCGGGCTTGGTCATGGCGTAGACGCGAATGCCCTTTTCCTTCATCTTCTTGACGGCCTCGAGGACCTCGGGGGTGGTGCCGGACTCGGAGGCGGTGAGCACGACGGACTTCTCGGTCATGCGCTTGTGGCCCATGACGTTCCACTCGGCGGCGTGGATCAGGTAGACCTCGAGGTCGCGGTCGCCGAACTTGTTCATGAGGTACTCGAGCTGCATGAGCTCGTCCCAGGTGCCGCCGACGCCCATCAGGAACACGGCGTCGTAGCCCTCGTCGGCGACCTTGTCGGCGAGCGCGGTCATCTTCTTGCCGGTCTCGTAGAGCGCCTTGCCGTCCTCGAGATAGCCCTCCTGGTCGAAATGCATGATCTCGATCTTCTCGGTTTCCTTCATGGCTTTTCCTTTCTGTCCTGCACGCAACTCTATACATCGCGTTTCTTTTCGATACCAATTATAGACATACACCTAATGTGTTTTTAATACCACTTATCAATCTGCTCCAATCCTCGGTGAACGGTCGAAATTCTCTGGTGAGTGGTATTAAATTAGAATTGAATGTATAGCTAACGCCTCTGGCGCCTCCCTTGTGTGACAAAGAACAGCGTTCCTACCAGCGCAATAATGGTCGATGCCCCAAACAGCACCGCCTGAACGCCCAAAGCCTCCGCCAAAAACGGAGCCGCCAGCAGCGGCAGCACGCCGGCGCTCATCAGGCCAAAACGCACAAAGCCGGTAATGCGCCCCAGGTATTTGATGTCGGCGCGCTCCTGAATCAAGATCATCTGCAGCGGTTCCAGGAATCCCCAGGCCAGACCGTTAATCGCCTGACCGATAATCGCGACCCCCAGCATATCGGTGCCCACGTACACCATGGACCCAATGCCCACGGCCATGAGCGCGCCGAGCAGCAATCGCAGGTTGACATGGCGGGCAGAAAGCTTGGTCAGGATGAACGCGCCCACCGAGGAAGTGAGGCCCACGACCGAGGACAGCCAGCCCAGCCAGACGATATCCACGTTGAGCACATCGCGATAGAACAACGACTCCAGCGAATCGAACGCGCCAAACGCAAAGAAACCCAAAAAGCCCGAGATAAAGATGAGGCGCAGGTCGTGGTCGCGAAACGTAAGTCGCGCACCCTCGGCCATGCCGCCCAGAATACCGCCCTTCGGCTTCTCCCCTTTTGCGGGAGCAACACACTCGTGACAGCCCAAGGAGAGCACGGCCGCCACACCCATCATGCCCGCCATGAGCAGATAGACCGATTGCGTGACAAAACAGCTCACGATGGCACCGCCGAGCAGCGGGCCAGCGGTATAGGCGATATTGCTGTAGAACACCATGAGGCCGTTCACGCGGGTACGGCCCTCGGTGGTCGACTCCAGGTATCCCGGAAACGCATGCGTGCAGGTGTTGATAAAGCCGCCCGCAAGTCCCAAGACGCACGCGGCAAACACAAGCCCGGGGACAGACAACGGCGCCAACCCCACGCCAAGCGATAGCACTGCCGTAATCACGCACGTCACAAACGACGTCCGGCGCGGTCCAAAGCGATCGATGACCGAGCCCGACACCATATTGCCCACCGACGTCATAAGATTGCGCACGAGCGTAATGGCGGCAACCAAAAAGGCCGTGCCAGCCAGATCATACGTGGCCGCACCGATAAGCCCCAAAAAGTAGACCGCGTTGTTGGCGCACCACTGCAGGGACTCAATAAGAATCAGCCTGACCTCTGCCGGCGTCAGGCGCATTGCTTCGCGATCCTTCGCGAACATACGAACTCCTTCTATACAAAAAGGGGATGGAGGGCATAGGCCTGCTCCATCCCCTTTCCAGGTTGCAACGAAAATCTATGCAGCCGGGCCCTTACGCCAGCACGCCGAAGAACGCGCCGATGA
>NZ_QRLE01000054.1:0-1811 GCF_003473055.1 Collinsella sp. AM13-34
ATGGCGAAGCCCATGGCCGGCAGGATGTTGGCGGCAACGCCGCAACCGTCGATGATGAAGGGCGGGATGAAGTCGAGCAGGCCCTGGATGGCGTCGGAACCCAAATAGAAGGCGCCGCCGCACAGCAGGAAGTACTCGACGCAGCCCCAGATTCCAATTCCCCAATGAACGGCGTAGATGCCTTTGAGGTTTCCCTTGAGGGCGAACTTGTCTGCCATATCGACAAACACAGGGAACAAGGCATTGGTAATGTTGCCGATCGTCAGCGCAAGGACGGCGATGGGCATGGCGAGCGCGATGGCCGTCTCGGTACCCTGACCGAGCTGAATGGCAAACGCGCAGGCGAGCACGCCGCCGACGGTTTCGTTAGGCGGCACGTAGGCGCCGATGGAAATCGAGCCCATGAACAGCAACTCCAGGCTGGCGCCAACGGCAAGGCCAGTCTGCAGGTCCCCCAGCACCAGGCCCACGAGCGGGCACAGGACGATGGGGCGGAACGCGTAGAGGGTGCCGAGCTGGTAGTCGAGGCATCCAAACGCTCCGACTAAGCCGACGAGGATTGCTTGGACAAGCATAATTCCTCCCAATAAGGAATCTCGAACCGTCGTCACTCCCGTCGCGCGCGTTGTTGATATCAATTCCGGGAGTTCGATTCCACGGCTCGAAGCGTACCTGGTGTGCTGCTAACACCCATGCCAGGCACAAATGATTTGATACCAATTATAGGTATGCAGGTTCGCCTTATTTAATACCAGTCGCTCAGCGGGGTGTTTTTTACCGTAAACGGCAGGCGCATCCCATTAGGCACGCTCTTTGTTTCGATGGCGGACAAGCGCCACCAGAAAGCCGTCGCCAAAAGCATCGGATGCCAAGTTGGCCACAATCACCAAAACGATCATCGCTGCGCCCAAAAACTCGTTCCAGCGAAAGACCTCGCCAAAGAGGAGCGCCGACCAGCAGGGAGCGAGCACGACCTCACTCATGCAAACCAAGTTGGCCGCAAACGCGTTGGTGCGCGCAATCCCCTTGGCATACAGCACACTCGCAAGGCCGCTGCAAAAAAGGCCATGCACCAGCATAAGCCCCCACTCAAAGGGTTTCACGGAGCCTAGGTCGCCGGCAAAATAGACGATCGGAAGTATCGAAATGCCGCAGGAGATGAGCGAGGACACCATGGGCGACGCATCGGGGCGAGAGTTTAAAAAGAAACACAGCCCAAAGGTGGCGCCCGAAATGACGGCAAGCAGATTTCCGAGCATGCCCTCAGCGCTCAAATCACCTAAAAAGAAAAGTCCCATACCCGTAAAAGCAACCACCACGGAGGCAATCTTCGCAGGCGAGGGCAACGTGCGAGTTGCGAGCGATTGATACACGATAACGAAAATCATCGAGGTGTACTGCAGAACGATCGCGTTGCCGACCGTCGTGAGCTGGTTGGCAAAGTTAAACGTGGTGCCCGTCACGAAGTTGCAGACGGCCACAAGGACAATAAGACGGCTGACGCGAAGGACGGGTCTGCCGACGAGCAGGATAAAGAGCGCCATAAATATTGCCGTGACGGCACCGATCAAAAGAGCTGACTGCGAATTGGCGCGAACGAGGATGCCGATAAAACTCCACAAGAGCGCCGTGCCAAATAGATACATCGCCCCGCTCACGCCATTATCGGGTGGATTGTCAGATCGAATCACGAAGCACCTCCAACTAGCCTTCGGTAATAAAAAACGGCGACCGCAATGGGTCGCCGTTTCCCTTGGGGGCAAATAATAGGCCGGGCCCTTACGCCAGCACGCCGAAGAACGCGCCGATGA
>NZ_QRLE01000055.1:0-1748 GCF_003473055.1 Collinsella sp. AM13-34
ATGAATGTGGGAGGTGTTCGGATAAAGTCGATAATCAAGGGAAATAAAGGCATGTCCCAAAAATCTACCGCTGGGGGATGTGCTCGCGCGGATGGGGCCGGTCGTTGTACCATAGCTGCAACTGACTCGTTAGGAGCTTCCATGCCCATTCGCATTCCCGACGCCCTCCCTGCCGCCGCGCAGCTCGAGAGCGAGAACATCTTTGTCATGACCGAGTACCGCGCGCTGCATCAGGACATCCGTCCGCTGCGCGTGCTCATCCTCAACCTCATGCCCACCAAGATCGCCACCGAGACGCAGATTATGCGCAAGCTCTCCAACACGCCGCTGCAGGTGGAGGTGGACCTGCTGCGCACCAAGACGCACGAGGCAACGCACGTAAGCGCCGGCCACCTGGAGACGTTCTACCGCACGTTCGACGATATCCGCGACATCCACTACGACGGCCTGATCATCACGGGCGCGCCGGTGGAGCAGATGCCGTTCGAGGAGGTCGACTACTGGCCCGAGCTCTGCCAGATCATGGATTGGTCCACCACGCACGTGCACTCTACGCTGCACATTTGCTGGGGCGCGCAGGCGGGGCTCTACCATCATTACGGTATCCAGAAGTACGATCTGCCGGCAAAGGCGAGCGGAGTCTTTGAGCATTATCTGGTGAAGCCGCAGAGCCCGCTGGTCCGCGGCTTTGACGACCGTTTCTATGCCGTGCATTCGCGCAACACCGATGTGCGCCGCGAGGACGTGGAGGCCGAGCCGCAGCTCGAGGTCGTTGCCGTGTCCGACGAGGTGGGCCTGTACATCGTCAAGTCGACCGACAGCCGCCGCTTCTTTGTATTTGGTCATCCCGAGTACGATACCGACACGCTGCGTCTGGAGTACGAGCGCGACGTGAAGCGCGGGCTTGATCCCGAGGTGCCGGCGCATTACTTCCCGGGCGACGACCCCACCGCCGAGCCGCGCAACGTTTGGCGCAGCCAGGCTCAGCTGTTCTATACCAACTGGCTCAACTACTACGTCTACCAGACCACGCCCTACGATCTGGCCCGCGCCGGCGAGGAGCACTAGGCCGTCGGGAGGTGCACCGGCCGTTAGGCACTGATGATGTGGGACAGCGGCAGGTCGTGGGCGTCGGCGGGAACGTGGTCGACACGCTGCTCATCAAAGGCGATGCCGATGATTTGACATGCGGGCGAGAGCATGGGCAGGTAGCGGTCGTAGCAACCGCCACCGTAGCCTAGGCGCGCGCCGGTGTGGTCGAAGGCCACGAGCGGCACGACGATCATGTTGAGAGCCTCGGCAGGCACGATGGGGAAGCGGTCGCTGTCAATGTCCGTGGCGGCGAAGGCCCGCGTGGGGTGGGCGATAAACGGGGCCACGGCCGCGTCTCCAGCTGCGACTGCCCGCATGCACATACGCTGGCCACAGGACGCGGCGTCAGTTGCCGAGAGCATGCACGGATAGGCGACGCGCCAGCCGCGTTTGGCGGCCGCCACGGCAAAGGCGGCAGGGTCTGCCTCGGAGCCCATGGCGGCATAGACGGCAACGGTGTGCGGTGCTGTGGCGCCCAAGCGATCCAACAGCTCAACCAGCCGCGTACAGATAACGGCAGACTTCGCCGCCCGCACATCCAAATCAAGAGCATTACGCCGAGCAATCACCGCCCGCCGCAACTCAGCCTTGTCCATTCCAGCCTCCTCTAGCAAACGGGACTGCGGACAAAAAGTTGGACCATCAGGTCCGGTTTG
>NZ_QRLE01000056.1:0-1280 GCF_003473055.1 Collinsella sp. AM13-34
AGACGATATGAGCAGGACATAAAAACATTGAGAGCCCCTGCTGCATGAAAGTCCGCGGATTAGGCCGACAATGGTGAGTGTCTAATCCAGCCGTGGCGGCCACGCCGCATTCATGGAAGGGGCTCCCATGCTCGATACTACCACCTTCGTCGGCCTCGACGTCCACGCCCGCTCGATAAAGGCCGTCTCCCTCGACGTCATGACCGGGGAGGTGCGCTGCGCGACCTTCGGCTACGACGCCGGGGCCGTCGCGGCGTGGGTCCGCTCCGTGGACCCCAGGGCCAGGTGCGTGTACGAGTCCGGGGTCACGGGGTTCGACCTGCAGAAGAGGCTCTCCGGCCTGGGGGTCGACTGCGTGGTCGGCGCCGTCTCGAAGATGATCAAGCCCAGCGCGGACAGGCGCAGGAAGAACGACCGCAACGACGCCGAGTTCCTCGCCCGCATGCTGTCGGTCGGCAACGTGGTCGAGGTGTGGGTCCCCGACGACGAGTGCGAGGCCGCCCGCGACCTGACCAGGGCGCTCGAGGACGCGAGGGACGACCTCTCGCGCTCGAAGCAGCGGCTCTCCAAGTTCCTGCTCAGGCACGGCTTCGTCTTCGACGAGAGGACGCCCACCGGCCGCAGGAAGGGCAACTGGACCCGGGCCCACTGGTCCTGGATCGAGTCGATAAGGTTCGCGGAGGGGGCCGACGAGGAGGTGCTCGCCTACTACGTCGACGCGGTCAGGCGGGCGGCGGAGGAGAAGGCGAGGCTCGAGAGGCTCGTCGAGGGCGAGGCCCGCAAGCCCAGGTGGAGGAGGAGGGTCGACTCCCTGCGCTGCCTCAAGGGCGTCGACACCGCTTCCGCCGCCGACCTCGTGTTCGAGGCCGGCGAGTTCTCGAGGTTCAGGAATGCCCGCTCGTTCGCCGCGTGGGTCGGCCTGACGCCCTCCGAGCACTCCAGCGGGGAGAGCGACCGCAGGGGCGCGATCACCAAGGCCGGCAACAAGCACCTGAGAAAGACGCTGGTCGAGGCCGCGTGGCACTACCTGACGTGCTCCGGGCGGCCGAAGGACCTCGCCAAGGGCCAGGCCCCGGACCGGGGCGCCCGGAGGCATGCCGCCAAGGGCGTGCGGAGGCTGGTCGAGAGGCGGGAGGCGCTGCTCGCGCGCGGGGTCCACGGCAACAAGGCGAACGTGGCCACGGCGCGCGAGCTCGCCTGCTGGGTGTGGGCGGTCGGCCTCATGGCCGAGGAGGCGTAGGGGGGGCGGTCCCCCGCACATAAGCCAATCACCCCGGAAG
>NZ_QRLE01000056.1:1290-1620 GCF_003473055.1 Collinsella sp. AM13-34
GGGGGGGCGGTCCCCCGCACATAAGCCAATCACCCCGGAAGCGGTTCGATCCGAAGCCGTTGAGGCGAACCTCAGGTCCCTTTTCTGCGAGCGCCCAGGGCGCCACACGCGTGCACAGACTGTCGGTTCGACGTAGAAGCCTCAGCCGTAGCAACGGATTGCCCAGCGAGAGATCGCCACGGGCGGATATTAAACTGCAAAGACGAGCGTCGGTAAGACACGCCGAGGTCACCGCGGACGGGTTGATATAGGGAGAGGGCCTGACCCCATATCGTTGGGGCCAGGCCCGATTTTGCCTCTTGACAATGTCCTGCTCATATTAAAAGGAAC
>NZ_QRLE01000057.1:0-1599 GCF_003473055.1 Collinsella sp. AM13-34
AAAACATTCCGCACTGATATTGTCTGTATTGAAGACGTCGATGATGCGCCCGTATACCATTGACGTCGACACCATCAGATGCGGACCGCGCGGTGACCCCACATTCCGCTGGCGCCCACAGGGCTGCCCTCGTTTCCTGACATGTCCCGCGCGGGCCGCGGCGAGCCGAGACCGCCGCATGACCTAATAGGAGCATGGAGCGATACCGCGGACCCGAACAACCGCATTCTATCGCGCCCCGTCAGTGTGCCGTCTGCCCGGTCCAGGCGAGCACGGAAAGAACGGAGCGAGACATGAGAACCGAATCGACACCCGGCGCCCGCGGGCCGGTCTTCTGCGGGGTCGACACCCACGCCGACTCGCACTGGCTGTGCGTCCTCGACTGGAGGGGCCGCAAGGTCCTGTCCCGCCAGTTCCCCGCCGACGCGGCGGGCTACGAGGCGCTCGCCGGGGCGATCGCGGCGGCCGGGGAGCCGGCCTGCGTCGCGATGGAGGGGACGTCGTCCTACGGGGCGGGCCTCACCAGGCACCTCGCGTCGCTGGGGATGCCCGTGCGCGAGGCGCTCTCCCCGGCGAGGATGCAGAGGAGGCGCCCGGGGCAGGGAAAGTGCGACGAGGCGGACGCGGAGAGGGCCGCCCGCGCGGCGATGTCCGGCTCGAAGCTCGGGACCCCCAAGAGCCAGGACGGGTGGGTCGACGGGGTGCGCTGCATGCTCGCGGCGCGCTCCGGGGCGGTGAAGGCGCGGACCTCGGCGATAAACACCGCGAGGTCGCTGCTCACCACCGCGCCGGAGGGGCTCAGGTCGAGGTTCCGCGGCATGGGAGGGCCGAGGCTGATGGAGGAGCTCCCCTCCGTGCGCGCCGAGGGCGCGCTGGGCGCCGCGCTCGGCGCGCTGGCGGACCTGTGGGAGGCGGCGCGCGACGCGGCGCTCGACATGGAGCGCGCGATCGAGGCGTCCCTGGAGGAGAACTGCCCAGCGCTGCTGGCGATGTACGGGTGCGGGCCCGTGAGCGCGGCCAAGCTCGCGGTCGCGGCCGGGGACAACCCGGGCAGGCTGCGCTCCGAGGCGTCGTTCGCGGCGATATGCGGGGCCTGCCCCATCCCCGCCTCGAGCGGCAAGACCGTGAGGCACAGGCTCAACAGGGGCGGCGACCGGCAGGCGAACAGCGCGCTGCACGAGATCGCGAGGCAGAGGGTCATGCGCGACCCCGAGACCGCCGAGTACGCCGAGAGGGCCAGGGGGCGGGGAAAGAGCGACAGGGAGGTCATGAGGTGCCTCAAGCGCTACGTGGCCAGGGAGGCGTACCGGGCGCTGATGCACCCGCACGAGATCAGGAGGCCCGAGGACGCCTCGGAGCTCGTGGCGGCCAGGCGCGCGGCGAAGGTCAGCCAGGCGAGGGCGGCGTCCATATTGGGAACCAGCGAGAAGTACATCTCGATGCTGGAGAGGGGCCAAAGGGAGCTCAAGCCCATAAGGAGGGCCTACGAGGCATGGGTCGAGGCCGGACTTCCGCTCGATTGGGACAGGCGGGCCTTCGAGGCCGAGCGCAAAATGGATTCTAAAAAACACCTTGCCAAATAGGAGCGTCAGGACGCAA
>NZ_QRLE01000058.1:0-1455 GCF_003473055.1 Collinsella sp. AM13-34
TGAACTGCGCCCCGAAACTTGGACTGAATAAATAGCGACTACGCCGCAAGGGCCCGGCTCCGGAACTCCTCCGGCGTCAGGCCCTTCAATCTTACCTGCCTGCGCCGCGTGTTCCAATGGGCTATGTACCCTTCCAGGTCGCGCTTGAAGTCCTCGAAGCTGCCCCACTCCCTGCCGCGGTAGAACTCGTCCTTCACGTGGCCGAAGAGCTGCTCGGTGGCGGCGTTGTCGATGCAGTTCCCCTTGCGCGACATGCTCTGGGTGATGCCCGCCCCCTCCAGCCTGGAGGTGTAGGACTCGTGCTGGTACTGCCAGCCCATGTCCGAGTGCATGGTCGGTGCCGCCCCGTCGGGCAGGGCCTCGAGGAGCCGGTCGAGCATCCTGTGCTGCTGGGCGAGGTCCGGCGAGGTCGATATGTCGCTCGCCACGATCTCCTTCGTGCAGAAGTCGAGCACCGGGGCCCAGTAGGCCTTGGCGCCGGCGACCTTGAACTCGGTGACGTCGGTGCCGAGCTTCTGCCACGGCCCCTCGGCGCCGAAGTCCCTCGCGATGACGTTCTCGAACGTACTCCCCACGAGCCCCCTGTAGGAGCTGTACCGGCGGCGGGAGCCCCGGCGGCGTATCCCGCACCGGATGCCCATCTCGCGCATCATCTTGAGCACGGTCTTGTCGGCCACGACCGCGCCCAGCTCGGCGCGCAGGCACATGGCTATCTGCCGGTGCCCGCAGCCGTTGGCGGTGCGCGAGAATATCTCGGCCGCGGCGTCGCGCAGCTCGGGCCTGGTCGGCCTCCGCGGGTGCGCCAGCGCGTAGTAGTAGGTCGACCTCCTGAGCCCCGAGCACTCCAGCAGGTGGCGCAGGGAGTGCCCCTCCGCCCTCAGCGCCCTCACCGCCTCGGCCGCCGCCCTGGTCAGAGCCCGTCCCGCTCGACCAGGGCGCGCAATTTTTTTAGGTAGGCGACCTCGGCCTCGAGCCTGCGGCAGCGCTCCTCGAGCTCCTGCTCGCGGGTGCGGGCCCGGGGTTTCGACCTCGACCCCCTCGGCCTGCCCTTCGGTCCGGGCCGCAGCGCCTCGGCGCCGCCCTCGCGGTAGAGCCTGCACCAGCGCTCCAGCGGGGACTTCGACCTGATCCCGAACTCGGCCATGGCGTCGGTCTTCGCCATCCCGCCGTCGACCACGGCCGACGCCGCGGCGACCCTCTGCTCGAATGTGTACCTGGATTGTTTCCCGCCCATGGACAGCAGCGCCTCGCTTCCGAACGCCCGGTATACCCACTGCCATTCTCTCACGGTCTCGCGGGGGACGGACAGGGCCTCGGCCGCCGGCTTGCAGCCGACGCCGGCGTCGAAGAGCTCGACGGCCCGCCTCCTGGACTCCAGGTCGTGCTTCACCCTGAGGTCTATACTCATGGAAAACCTCCCATTTCCCGATGTCCAAGAAATGGGAGGCAGTTCAC
>NZ_QRLE01000059.1:0-1012 GCF_003473055.1 Collinsella sp. AM13-34
CCTTGATTATCGACTTTATCCGAACACCTCCCACATTCATCCGTACATGTACGGATGAATGTGGGAACCCGATACCCTGAGGGCCGGATCGGCCGGCCCCGGGAGATCGGAGGACGGCATGTCCGGAAAGAAGAAAAGGGGCTCCGCAAGGGCGGTCCCGAGGGCCTACGGAAGGCTCACGAGGCACGAGCGGGACACGGTCCAGAGGATGCTGGAGCGCGGGGCGTCGTGCAGGGAGATCGCGAGGGAGCTGGGCAGGTCGCCCTCGACGGTGAGCGCCGAGGTGGCGTCGCACAGGTTCGTGACGGCGCCGAAGGCCAGGCGCGGCGAGCGCGTGGACGCCTCCGCCGACCTGTCGGCGGCCTGCCCGCGCCTGGCCGCGTGGCCGCGCTGCTGCAACGGGTGCGGGCGGTACCGCGCGATCGGCTGCAAGCGCCGCCCGCACGTCTTCTACGAGGCCCGGGCCGCGCAGCTGTGCGCCGACTCGGTCCTCGTCTCGTCCAGGCGCGGGATAGACGCCGACGAGCCCGCCGCGGCGGCCAGGCTGGAGGCGATAAGGGACTGCCTGCGCCGGGGGCTGTCGCCCGAGCAGATGGCGGCGCGCAACGGCGGCCCGGTGGACCTGTCGCCGTCGACCATCTACCGCTGGGTCTCGGCGGGCTACGACGGCATGACCAACATGGAGCTCAGGCGCAAGGTCGGCTACAGGCCGAGGAAGCGCGCCGCGCGCCGGGCGGCGACCCGCCACTCCGCCCGCAGGTCACATGCCGCGTTCCTCGCCCTCGGGGAGGACGCGTGCGCCGCGGCCTGGGAGATGGACACCGTCGAGGGGGCCCGGGAGGACAGCGCCTGCCTGCTCACGCTGCTGCACCGCCCCAGCAGGCTCCAGCTCGCGCTGCCGCTGGAGGAGAAGACCGCCGGGTGCGTCGCGGGCGCCCTGGAGGGCGTCCGGGCGGTCCTCGGCGCCGACGGGACGCGCCGCGTGTTCCGCGCCGTGCTCACCGACAACGGC
>NZ_QRLE01000059.1:1022-1384 GCF_003473055.1 Collinsella sp. AM13-34
CGCGCCGCGTGTTCCGCGCCGTGCTCACCGACAACGGCGCCGAGTTCTCCGACGAGGGCGCGATCGCCGCGCTCATCGGCGAGGGGCCCGGCGAGACGAGGCTGTTCTACTGCGACCCCCGGCGCAGCGACCAGAAGGGCGCCTGCGAGCGCAACCACGTCGAGATCAGGAAGCTGCTGCCCAAGGGCCGCGGCCTCAGGTTCGACCGGCTCGCCCCGGCCGACCTGGCGCTGGCCATGTCGCACGTGAACTCCGAGCCCCGCGGCGCGCTCGGCTTCGCGACGCCCGCCCGCGCCTTCCGGGCGATGCTCGGCGGCGACGCGGCGGCGCTGCTCGAGGCGTACGGCGTGGAGGACGTGCCC